>JAICFA010000114.1 GCA_025923935.1 Candidatus Krumholzibacteriia bacterium | reverse complement strand
GCTCGCCATCTCCACGATGGCGAGCCGCGGTTGCATGCGACAGCGGAAAGGAGGTCGTTCGTCGCTTTAGGAGACGATGCGAGACTTGGTCCGCAGGAGCTGCGTGCGCAACTGGCCGGCGCGCACGTTGAGCCAATGTTTGCGCGGCAGGAAGGTGAACACCGGAGGCCGCCGGATGCCCATGCGCGAGAGCTCCAGCGCAGGCGCGGGGTGCTTGCGATCGAGTTTCCACGCGCTCAGAAACTCGACGTATGCGGCAGCGTTGTTTCCTTCCAACCGGTGGACGCGTCCCAGGTTGACGCGGCTCAACGGATCTTTGGGATTCATGCGCACTGCGGTTTCGCAGATCTTGCGCGCCGACGCGTAGTCCTCGCTCTCGATCGCGAGGCACAAGCCGTACAGCGAGAGATAGCCCGGATGGCGGGGACAAATCTCGAGCGCCATTTCGAGCAGCTTTCTCGCGTCATCCGCGCGGTTGCGATTTACCAGCTCGAGCGCGCGGTTGAAGAGGACATTGGACTCGTGGGTACCGCTGTTGACGGCGGTTTCCTGGGGTGTCTCGACAGTGGCCATTGACACACTCCGTAGGTTGCGATTCTGCACAGCAGGGGCGTCGAAACGCTCCATTCTGCACGGGAATCGGCGACCGGAACGGTCGCGGGCGAATCGCTGCAAGTCGTGTACCCGGACAAAGAGGAAGGACTGCCCGCCGCGCTGCCGCAGCGGGAGCGATTACCAACCGTCAGCCGCGTGGAAGAGTCCCACGAAACGATCGCCGTCGACCACGGCCGCGTACGATTTGTTCGACTCGCGGAGGTAGCGGTAGACGCGCGCGGCTTCGGTGTTGGCCTCGGCGACAGGAAAGTCGCGGCGCGCGATGGTGCCCAGTGGCTCCGCGGCACGCCCGTCGCGCAGCGCGCGCAGCACGTCGGACGCCACCACCACACCTTCCAGCGAGCCCGCCTCGCCCGCCAGCGCGAACGCCGGGGTCCCGCGGCGCAGTGGCACCGATTCGACGCGATCGCCCGCCGACAATACCGGCGTTTTTACGTCGACGAGATCGCCGACGCGCCGTCCTTGCAGCGTCACGCGCGCCGCGATGGCGCGCTCTTCCAACATACCGCCCACGAACACCAGCACCGCGATCACCGCCAACATGGCGAAGGAGAAGTCGAGGAAAGCGATAGTGGCGAATCCCAGTGCCACCAACTGCCCGACCGCGCAAGCGCGGCGCGTGGCTTGGAGGTACGGCAGCCGTGTGGCCAACGCACCGCGCAAGACGCGCCCGCCATCCATGGGAAAGGCCGGCACCAGGTTGAATACGCCCAGGCCGAGGTTGGCCCACGCCAGCTCGACCCAATACCCCTCGCCGTGCGGCGGGATGTTCAGCGTCGCCAAAACACCGAACAGGGTGGCGGCAATCAGGAAGTTGACGGCGGGGCCGGCCAGGGCCACCAAGATCTCGTGGCGCGGGCGGTCGGGAATGGATTCGGCGCGGGCCACACCGCCAATCGGAAAGAGCACGATGTCGCGGAAGCGGACGCCGTAACGCCGGGCCTGCAAGCAATGACCGAGCTCGTGCAACACCACACAAAGGAACAGGCCGAGGACGAGGAGTGCGGTGTGCAGGGCGTCGGCGCTCGTGCCCTCGCGCCACGCGACGGCGGCGTAGACGAGGACGATGAGCGGAAAGGTCGCGTGGACCTTGAGCGGAATCCCGAAATAAGTGCCAATCCCGATCGTGTAGCGCATGCGTCCCTTGCCCACCCGCGGCGGGTGTGTTACAATGCAGGGGCGATCTAGTTGCCCCTTAAGTCGTTCGAAGTAAACACGTTGTCTCTCCCAGCGGCCGCCTCATCCCCGTCCGCAGGTCTCCATGCGTCCAAACGAACGTCATTGTGGGCTTTATATCTCCGTGTTGCTCGCCGCGCTGGCGATCACCGTGTTGGCCGTGCCCGGCCATGCGTTCGTTCGCTACGACTTCGAAGGCAGCCTCTACAGCGAGCCCCCACAGCCCATCCTCGACCATTGCGTCGTCGAACAGGATGGCGTCTACCATCTTTTTTACCTTCGCGGTAACCCGGCCGTCAACATCGGCCATGCGACCACCGACGACTTCATCCACTGGGAGACGCAGCCGCCCATCCTCGCCCCGGGCGTCTGGGATAGCCGGCTCTGGGCGCCGTACCTCATCCCAGCGCAAAACTACTGGATCATGTACTACACCGGCGTCAACACCGTCGGCTCGCAGCAAAGCGGGCTGGCGGTCTCGAACGATCTGTTCAATTGGAGCAAGTGGCCTAACCCGCTTTACCACCCCGATCCGGTGTGGGCGGAGTGGACCGCAAACGGCTTCGCCCACGGCCGCGACCCGCACCTGATCGAGTACAACGGCCGCTACTACATGTTCGTCACCGCCAAGACGAACACCAACCGCGGTGCGATCGCGCGCGCGGTGTCGGACGACCTGGTGAACTGGGAAGATATCGGGCCGCTGTACGTGCACGACAACTGGCACGTGCTCGAGTCGGTGTTTCTCATGCAGCGGCCCAACGGCAAGTGGCACATGTTCTTCACCGAAGAGACCGTCAACGGGACGTCGCACATGTACTCCGACTCGTTGATGAGCGGATGGAGCATGGTCAATCGCCGCATCGTCGACGGCGGTCACGCGCCGCAAATCACCGCGACACCGCAGGGCGAAATGTTCTCGCGCCACGCCGTTTATAACGACCAGCATGGCACGCAGCAGTACGTTATTCGCTTCACCAAAATGCAGTGGATCGGCGACCTGGCGTCGGTGCCCAAGCCGCTGATCTTGCAGGGCCCGTGGAACTTCGTGCCGCAGACCGGCGACGCGTTCTACTACCAGCCCACCTACGGCCACAACGCCTACGTGCGCAACGAAAACTACGCCAAGACGTGGGTGGGCGATTTCTGGATCAACACCTACGAGTACTACACCGGGCCGTTGGCCTACGGCCTTCCCGGACAATATTTCGGCGACGCCAAGACGGGCATCATCCGCTCGCAGGTATTTACCATTCAGGGCAACTCGATGAATTTCTTGATCGGCGGCGGCAACTATCCGTCGCAGGTGTACGTGTCACTCGTGGACGCCCAGACCGACGAGGTGCTGTTCACCGAGACCGGGCGCAACAGTAACGAGATGGATCGCCGCTACTGGTCGCTGATTCCGTACATCGGGCGCTCGGCCTACCTCGAGATCGCCGACATGGCGACGGGTTCCTTCGGCCACATCTGCGTCGACGACATCATCGAGTCTCCCGACGTCGTCCTGACCGGCGTGGGCGGATCCGGCCGTTCGAAGAAAATACCGAATACCAGCGGTACCACCTCCAGCGCGCAGGAACGGCCCACGCGCCTGTTCCCCAACACGCCCAATCCGTTCAATCCGTCGACCTCCATCGGCTTCGAGATGGGCCACGAAGGGCACGCGCTGCTCGAGGTGTTCGACGCGCGCGGTGCGCACATCCGCACATTGGTGGACGACAAGCAGCCGGTGGGTGTGCGGCGCGTAGCGTGGGATGGTACCGACGATGAGCGACGCGCGCTGGCATCGGGCGTGTATTTTTACCGTCTCACCGTGGACGGACGCGCCGTCGAAACCCGTAAGATGGTCCTGCTCAAGTAGCGCCCCCACCAAGCAGCCGATTCGAGCTTTACCCCGTCTCGCTTTCCTTCTAGATTGATCGCATGCACGCGCGCAGTGTTGCCCTGCTCGTCTCCGGCGTGCTCATCGCCGTGTTGGCGCGCCCCAGCGGTGCGGTCGACAACGTCGCGGCCGACCAACGCTTGGGCGCGCGCGTCGGTTACGTCGAAACCTTCGAAGGGTTGAACGACCAATACGGCCCCGGCTGGGACGTCGCGCTCTTCTTCAATCAGCACGTTTGGTCACGGCTGTTTTTCGATCTGCACGTGGGAGCGATCTACTTGGGAGAGCCGCTCGATCCTGAGATCGACGACGACATCACCAACATCGACAACATTGAAACCGAATTGCGGACGTTCTACTTCAGCGCCGGAGCGATATACGGGATTCCGCTGGGCTCGACCGCATACACGTTGACGACGTCGCTCGCGGTCGGCATCTATTCGGCGAGTCTCGCCGTGGCGACCGATTTCGTGTCCGACGACTTGAGCGACCAGTACTTCGGGGGCCAGGCGGGGTTGGGTCTGGTGTGGCGCGTAGGGACCAACTGGAGCCTGGAAGCGAGCTCTACCCTCTACTATTTCGCGACCAACGCGCAGATCGACGACCTGTTGTGGTTCTTCTCGGACGGAACGGTAGAAGACCCCATGATGCTCGGCATCAATCTGGGCCTCATCGTCGACTTGCGCTAGTCCGTCCCCGACGAGTCGGCCGCCGCGGCGATCTCCAACTTGCGCACCACGTCCCGCGCCTCGACGTCCCCCGGTTCGAGCTGCACGTAGCGCCGCATCGCGGCCAACGCGGGTCGCGCGCGCTTTTGCTGCACGTACGCCATCGCCAGGTTCTTGTACGCGTTGGAATACGCGGGAAAGCGCCGCGTGGTCTCTTCGAAAACGGCGACCGCGTCCTGCGGGCGTCCCATCTCGGCGTACAGTGCGCCCAGGTTGTTGAACGCCTTGACGTAGCTGGGCGCAATTTCCGTCGCCTTGCGAAACACCACCGCCGCCTGCTCCATCAATCCCAGCTCGCGCAGCGTGACCCCCAGATTGTTGTAGGCCTGCAGCATGTTGGGATCGTAGCGAATCGCGAGGTCGTACTCGCGCACCGCTTCGCGTCCGAGGTTGACGCGACGCAGTGCTTGCGCCAGGTCGTAGTGCACGGAAGAATCCGTCGAGTCGATATCGAGTGCGCGGTGGTAGTCTTCGATGGCCTTGAAGTCGTCGCCCGATTCTTTGTGGACGATGGCGCGCTGCACGTAGCCTTCCGCCTGCTTGGGGTAGATGGCGATGGCACGATCCATCTCGCGCACCGCGGGCGCGAAGCTGCGCGTCTCGCTCAAGCGGCGGCCGCGGTGAACGTACTCGCGGAACATGAGCATGTTCTCGTCCAGGCGAAAAATCGACGGATTGGTGACGATGAACAGCGCCGCCAAGCCGAGGCCGGCCCCCGCCAGCGAGCGGCGGCTGCGCGCAATCGACGGCAGCGCCACCAGCGCGACTCCGGCGAATAGACTCAAGATGGGGATGACCTGCGAGCGGTAGCGTCCCGTGACGAAGAAAATTGCGATAGACGCGGCGTAGGTCAGCACATACGCCGCCAGCAGCCGGCTCTTCCTCCCCGCGACCAGCATGCCGAGGATTGCGAAGGGAATGACGAACCACGCGCGCACGAGGAGCACGCGCAGCCACGGCGTTTCGCGCGCGTGCACGTCGAAGCTTTCGATCTGCGGCACTTCGTAGCCGTTGAAGAACAGCGCCACCTTGCGCCCCAACAACGCCAACGCGCGGCCGGGATCGTGGCGCACGTCGCGCATGGCGCGGTCGAACCAGTAGTGCGACACCTCGCTGGGGCTGGGAGCGCGCCCGGTGGCGCGCTCGACGTATGCACTGGTCGTCACGTCATCGATCACATCGACACCGGGAATGGGAACGAAGGTTCCATTCGCGTCCCGATTGTTGCCGATGTAGAAGTTGATACCCGCGTTGGACGTCACCAACACGAAGTCGCGGCTGACCGCAAAGTTATGCGCCATCGCGGGAAGGAGGGCGATAATCAAAGCGGCGGCGAATGCCAGCGCGGCGCGCACGCGCGCGCGGTCGCGCACCGACCATAGGATCCACGCCAGCACCACCGCGGCGAACACGAGAATACTCGCGCGTGCCAGCGCCGACAGTCCCAGCGCCGCGCCCGCGGCGGCGTACGCCCACGGCGACGAGGGCCGCGCACGCAACAGCAGGTACAGCGCGGTGCAGTTCAAGACCGCACCCATCCACTCCATCATGAGCTCGGTTTCGTAGAACGTCATGGCACCGTTGAGCGCGAGCAGGACGGCACCGGCAAGTGCGGCGGATGGACGGAAGAGCCGGCGGCCGATGAGAAACACCAGTGTCACGGTGAGCGCGCCGCCCGCGGCCTGCAGCAGTCGCACCCACGTGAAGTCGTGCCCCACGATCGAGTACACCAGCGCGAGGAAATACGGGTACAGCGGTCCCATGAAGAACGCTTCGCCGCGCACCAGCTGTCCGCGCGCAATGTCCTGCGCCATGCCGTCGTAGTAGCGCGCGTCCATGATGGGCACGCGCACGAAGAGAGCGTCGCCGGTGTGCACGACGTATACCGCCTTCAGTGCGAAGGCGAACAGGAAGAGCAGCCAGGGCCAGCGCGAACCGTGGGTGAGGGCGCGGTCGATGCGATCGAGAGCGTGCTCGATTCGATCCAGAAATGCGGTCATGCGAGCTTTTTCATAGCTCATGCCGACGGCGTCCGCAAGGGATTCCCTTGACCGCCGGCCTCTCTCCCTCGTATTCTGGCGCGGCTCTCGATCCCATCGCACGCACACCAATTTCACGGGGACCACGATGACGCTTCGCGACGAGCTCCTCGAGCACTTGCTCGCCAATTCGTTTCGCACCGGCGAGTTCACGCTCGCATCGGGGCGCAAGAGCAACTACTACATCAATGGAAAAATGACGACGCTGGATGCGCGCGGCGCTTATCTGGTGGGGCGGACGTTTCTCGCCATGCTCGCCGACGACATTCCCGACGCGGTCGGCGGCTTGACGCTGGGCGCCGATCCCATCATCGGTGCGATGATCGCGCTGGCCGGATTGGAAGACTTGCCGCTCAAGGGCTTCATCGTGCGCAAAGAGGCGAAGGGACACGGAACGCAGTCGTTGATCGAAGGCTCGCTCGCGCAAGGCGAGCGCGTCGTCATCGTGGAAGACGTGGTGACAACGGGCGGGTCGTCGATGCAAGCCATCGCCGCGGTCAAGGCGATCGGTTGCGACGTGCGCAAGGTGTTGGCCATGGTCGACCGCGAAGAAGGCGGTCGCGAGGCGCTCAAAGCGCAGGGCTACGCACTGGAGTCCGTGTTCACGGCGCGCGAGCTGATGGCGGCGGCCAAGTAGCTTGCGTGCTCGTCACGAGATGACGTGACCCGCGCGGCCGAGCAATCGGCCCAGCGCCAGCCCGACTGCCGGCGTCACGTACGCCAGCACGCCACCCAGCACCAGGTTGCGCAGCACCGGAACTCCCGACGTGATCGCGCACACGATTGCCGACACGATACCGATGGCGGCAATGATCACCACCGTGTACACGTACTCGTGCTCCATGCGCAGCATGGTCTTCACCAAGCGACGCGGATCGAGGGTTTTCGTCACCGGTCCCATGAATCCGCCGATGGACACGAATGCGGCCGGTAAGTACAGCGCGCACACAATCGACGCGATGACGATGAAAATGGGGCTGGCCGCGAGGTAGCTCCAAATCGATTCGCCTTTGACACCTTCCAGCGCCTTCACGATTCCCGCGGCACCCAATATCACCACAGCTAGCTGCGCCGCCACGATCGCCATGAGGAGCGCGGGTCGTCCTAGGTAACGCATCGGATCGGCGAAGGAACGATTCCACTCGGGCGGCTTGTTGGCGCCACGCGCGGTGTACTCCATCGCCTGGAACATCCACAAAAACACGAACGCGGCGACCAGCACGCCGCCGAACGGGAGCAACGAAAGCAGTGCGATCGCCACGGCCGGCACCGCTACGTACAGCGGCCCACGTCCCAGCGGCATGGTGGCGAGATCGCTCAAGTCTTCCCAGATGGGCGCAGGCCGGTCGAGGTAGCGAAACGTACGCAGCTCCGTCTTGGCAAAGCGGCGCTTCACTTCTTGCGCCGCGCGCGCGTGGTACGGATAGCGGCTGAGCACGGCTTGGAAATGTGTCTTGGCTTGTTCGCGACGGCCGAGCTGGGCCGCAATCACACCGGCATCGAGCCGCGCTTCGAGATCGTCGGCGTCGCTCTCCACGCGCTCCAAGGCGGCCTGGTACTCGGCCTCGAGCTTGGCGACTTCGGCGGCTTCGTCCTCGGCGACCGCGCGGGGCGACACCGCCGCTTCGGGTACGGCGGCCAGGCGCGTCTCGCCCAGCTCCGCCCACCGATTTTCTTCCGGTAAGAAGATGCGCGCGCCCGCCGTGAGCTCGCCCGAGCGGCTGAGCGACTCGATCTCTTCCCAGGTCCATTGCTCTTCGCGCGTCGAGCCTTCGCGAAGGACGAAATACAGCGTGCTGGTAGTCATCGGTCGACTCCTTGAACCGTTTGGCCGGGGGAACCCAAGGAATGGTGCACGGTGCATGCCAGCGCGCGTGTCCAGCACGCCGCAGTGAGGAACGATGGGAAACAAAAACGGGCCCGCCGGAAGGCGGACCCGTCGAGCCGACGAAGGGATCGTCGATTTCTAGAACTGCAGGACGGTCCGGCGGCGCACGACGGCGTAGCCGCCGAGCATGAGCAGGCCGGAGCCGATGAGCATCCAGGTGGACGGCTCGGGGGTCGCATACGGATTGTCGCGCTGGCGGTCGCGATCCTTCTCCTTATCGGGATCCTTGCGGTTGCCATTGCCACCGCCGGGGTTGCCGGCGACGTCGGGCTTGCCGATGGTCCAGCTGTCGCGCGCGATGCCGATGGTGTGCTGATCGTTGGGCACCGCGAAAAGGTCGTCGAGCGCGGGAGACTCGATGAACGGCGAGAAGCTCGGACCTGAAGAGCCGCTGTTCACCAAGAGCCCGCCGCTCGCGGGCGCGGGGCTCGAGGCAACGGGACCAACGGGTGCGGACGCCTTGGCGGCCTGCTCGAGGGTTGCGTTCAAGTCGTGCTGAAGGGTGGAGGCGTTCCAGTTGGCCGACGCAGCCGAGGGCTCACGAACGGCCTGGCTCGACGCCGACAAGATCGAGGCGCCGGCTTGCGAGGCAGCCAGCAGACTCGTGAGGGTAAAGGCAACGATGCGGAACTTCATCTCGTCGATTCCTTTCTCATGCCACGGGCGCGATGATGGGACTACGTCGATCCTCCCGTAAGAGCACAAGAAGTGCCCGTTACTCGCCGGTAAAGAATTTACCACTAACTGTAAGTTGCTAACTAATATAAACTTACGTATTCGGTTGTGATTGATATGTCGCAACGCATGCGCTATTCCGAATGGCGCACTTTGCTG
>JAICFA010000113.1 GCA_025923935.1 Candidatus Krumholzibacteriia bacterium | reverse complement strand
CGCGGGGACGTCCTTCTGGCGCAGCGCGGGCAGGCTCCGTTCGAACTCCTCGAAGGGGACCGACCAATCGGCAGGCAGTTTCTTGTTCTTCATGAGTGCGGTCTTGCCGTGCTCCAGCCCTTTCAAGAACAAGAGCGACGCATACTGCGGATCGGTTTCCTCGTGAGTCGAAAAGGCATAGCTGAAGTAGAGCATGGCCGCATTGAGCCGGAGCTTTTCATTGTTCGGATCCGTGCGCATGAGCCCTTCGAGAAGAAACAGATTGGCGGCCGCGCCGTCTTGAAACGTGCGCAGGTCGTCGGATGCAAGGGCGGCGTCGCGCGCATTGTCGAGCACCGGCACCATCACATGGCCGACCGAGTATTTCGCGGGCGAACAGCCAAACAGCGCGATCGATATCGCGCACGCAGCGGGAACAGTCACGCGGCGGACGGTCACGCGGGCATTCTCCACCGAAGCCGGCGAATCGATCAACTTCGATTTCGGGCGTCAAGAACGAGCTTTAGGCGAGGAGGCGATCTACCACATCCGCGCACGCGTTGGTGAAGCGCTCGACGGGAAACTTTAGAGCGGTGGCACGCCCTTGTCGGGCGAGATGCGCACGGAGCTCTCCGGCTCCCGGATCGGTCGTCAGGCGTTCGACGGCGCGCGCGATGGCGGCTACATCCCCCGGCGGGACGAGAAGGCAATTCGTGTCGTGGCGTGCGTATTCCCGGACACCACCGGAGTCGGTCAGGATCACCGCGGCGCCGCACGCCATCGCTTCCAACGGCGGCAAGCCGAAGCCTTCCACCAAAGACGGGAAGACGAAGACATCGATCGAGGAGAAGAACGTGGGAACATCGTGCGCGAGATTGGCTCGCGCCGCCACGCGCGAAAACGGCTCGACGAAATCCGGTAGCGGCGCCGGGTTGGCGCCGTCGAACGCGACGAACATGGTATCGCCGGCGTTCACGCGAGCGAACGCATGGGTGGCGTCGGCCATGGCCTTCACCCGTCCCGGGTGGGCGAGGGTGCCGACCATCAGCCGCGGATCATGGGCCCACCGGCGGACGCGAACCGTTTCGTCGGCGCGCGTTGCGATATCGATGAACACCGGATCGATTCCCGGAGGAACCACGCGATGGATGCGCCCCACGCCGGCCCGCTCGGCGACGTAGCGGCTGACAGCGATGCGGGTCGCTGGCACGCGATACCCCAGGCGTGCGAGTGCGCGCAACGCCGGTTTCGTCCATCCCGGTTGGGTTCCGAACGTCACGTGTGACTCAGGCTCGTCGTTTTGGATGAGATAGAGTACGTGCGCTGCCCGCCCATTGACTGCGGCGCGGATCAAAAGCGGGGTTTGATAGCCGGTCGCAACGTACACGCGCGCACGCGGCATTTCGGAGACGAAGGCGGCGCGATCGCGGAACCCTCGACCCGCGCGTCGCACCGCGACCGCGATGTCATGATGGAGCGGGACCGGCGGGGACGACGCGTGCTCGGGCGCGGAAACAACCACTGATACGCCTCGCGCGGCCAGGGTGTTGGCCAGGTGCAGGACCATTCTAACGCCGCCTGAGGGATTGAGGCTCACCAGCGGGATGGCGACTTCGTAGTCGGGCGTTCCCGTCTTCATCAGAACCCCAGCGCCGCGCGCACCGTCTTGAAGCGCTTGCTCCACGTGTGCTCGCGCGCGAAGGCAATTCGCGCGCCGCGCCCGTGTGGGTCGCCGTCCAACACGGATGCGACCGTGTGCGCGAATTGCTCGACGCTGTCGTACAACAGTGCCGGCGATTCGCTGGCTTCGATCTCGTCCAGACGGGTGGCCACGGTGACCAGTCCGGTGGCCAGATACTCGAAGAGCTTGAGCGGGCTCATCGCGTGCGTGAGGTCGCTCGTGACGAACGGGACGATTCCGACGTCGCAATGACGAAGAAGGTTGGGGAGTCCGCGGTACGGATAAACGCCCGGAAAACACACGTTGGCCGGGTACGCGCGGCTCTTCGGTTTGCCGGGACCGAACACCAGGATGTTGGCGTGCGGTATCCATTCGCCCAGCTGCGCGATCGCGTCGAAATCCACCCACGCGTCGAGTGCGCCCACGAACACCACGCGGGGCCGAGGAAAGCGCGCCAGCACGGGCGGCTCGCCGGCTGCGTCGTCTTCGAAGAAGAAATCCGCCACTGCGTTGGGCAGATAGATCGCGTCGGGCCTTCGCGTGCGCAACTTGTGTTCCAGCCGCCGCGCCGTGACGAACAGCGCGTCGACGCGATCGACCATGCGATCGTGCAGCCGGATGAGCGAGGGAGGTACGTGCCCGAAGTGGGCCCAGTCGTCGTGGAGGCGGCACGCGCTCTTGGCCGCGCGCGCAAGCTTCCAAGCGGGATAGGAAAACCGACTGTTCGACAACCACACCAGATCCGGTGCTTCGAAACCGTGCTTGCGCAAGATCGTTGCCACGGGCGGGATGGTGGCGCGCAGGGTGTGCTCGGCCGCAAAGCGCGAACGCAGGAAGGGCCGGTCGATGGCCGGAAGAAACGAGAGCGGGTAGTACTCGATAACGCCGTCGTCGGCGCGAGCGCCGCCGTCTCGCCACACGCGGAACCGGCGGCGAGTGTACGCGTCATCGGTCGTGACGGCGTGGGGATAGAGCGGCGTCCCCAGCCAAAAAACACGGGCGCCGAAATCGACGAATTGGCGCGCGAAGGCATGCGATCCGAACGTCGCAGGTCCTTGGTAGTCGGCCGGCTCTGCCATCAATACGCGCACGGAATCATCATTCCTGAAAGGAAAAGTCGAACGGTAAAAAAAGACCCTTCGGCCCCGCCGTCGCGGAACCGAAGGGTCACAACCTACTGTCGCATGTCATGGTGCCGAAGGGGGGACTCGAACCCCCACGAGGTTACCCTCACTGCGCCCTGAACGCAGCGCGTCTACCAATTCCACCACTTCGGCAAGAGACAACTCCAAGCAGGCTTTGGCAGCAAAGAGGATCGCCGATAAGCAAAGCCAAAAACCCATCGGCGACCTCGTGGCGCAGAATAGTCGAAGGGGGTGGAAAAGTCAACGCTCTCGTGGAGTGTCACTAGTGACATAATACTATGTCAATATTGCATTTAAGCTGGTTTATGGAATTGCCCCAATCTTTTCCACAGAGCGCCCGAGGACCCGTGGATAGACTCCATAACTTTTTAAATAACAAGTGATTACAAGATGGCTGGGGCCCGCTTGGGCCGTGGACAGCCCAGGCCGCCGAGGCAGCCCTGCCCGTCAAGCTAACTAGTTGTCAATTTGCCACTTGCAGAAAACGCCAGGTGGCGCCTAATCTCCCGCTTGGGCCAGCTCAACCCCGATTCACCATGAAGATCATCGTCCAGAATAAGAAGGCGCGCCACGACTACGCGATCCTCGAAACCTTGGAGGCCGGGATCGCGTTGCGCGGTACCGAAGTAAAATCTCTGCGCGAAGGACGCGCCAATCTCCGCGACACGCACGCCATCATCCAGCGGGGTGAAGTCGTGCTGCGCGGGCTTCACATCACCCCGTATTCGCACACGTCGGACCGCAATCTGGATCCGCTGCGCGATCGCAAGCTGCTCATCAACCGGGCGGAGATTCGCAAGCTGGTGGGTAAGGTCAACGAGAAGGGAATGACGCTGGTTGCCCTCAAGCTCTACTTCAACGACCGCGGTATCGCCAAGGTCGAGCTCGGACTCGCCAAAGGAAAGAAGACCCACGACAAGCGCGACTCCATCGCCGAGCGCGATGCGCGCCGCGACATGGACCGAGCACTCAAGCGCGACCGCTAGCCTGCGGCGGACAAATGCCTTCGGGGAACCGACCGGGTTTGCTATGGTCGCGCGCATGAGTCGACGCGCCTTGGGGTTTGCGCTCCTGCTCATGCTGGTGCCGCTCGCGCTGCGCGCCGCCGACAGCATGGAGGTCGTGTACGACGACGGACGCGCCCCCGAGCGCGTTCCGTTGCTCCGCGTCGACGGCGAGGATGCGTGGTTCGTGCGCGCCAGCGACGTCGCGCGTTTGCTGCGGGCCACCCAGTTCTGGAACGCGTCGTCGCGCAAGATCGTCCTCGGAGTCGGCAAGGCGCGCATCGTGCTGACGGTCGACACGCGCGTGGTGGTGATCGACGGGGAGCCGGTGATGATGCGCACCGAGACCCACTACGAGGACGGGTCGGTGCTGGTGCCGCTGGAGTTCATCTTGGAAACGGCGGGGCAACACACGCCGCGCGGCTTCAGTTGGGACGAGGAATCCAAGCGTCTCGCGGTCGGCGGCGCCGGCTTCAACGTCACCCAAGTGTCGTTTTCCACCGCAGGCGGCCGGACGGTAGTGACGCTGCACATGACCGAGCCGCTCATCCATCACGTCGACACCGCCACCCCCGGGTTGGTTCGCATCAAGCTCTACGGCGGGCGTGTGGACGTGCGTGCGTTCGACGTGCGCGAGGAGCGAGGATTCGTAGAGAAGGTGCGCGCCGAGCAGAGCGAGCGCGACGCCTTCGTGACTCTGGATGTGTCGCGGGAGGCAACCCGGCTGCGCGTCGACCGAAGCGACAACCCGCCGCAGCTCGAGATCGTGCTGGAGCGGGGCAGCAGTGAGGACGCGGAAGCGGGCACGATACAAATCGTCGACGAAGGGGCGAGTGCCGCCGGGGAATTCGTCATTGACCGCATCTGCGTCGACGCGGGCCACGGCGGTCGCGACAACGGCAAGGAGAGCGGAGACGGAGTGTTCGAGAAGGACGTGAACCTCGCCATCGCGCGCACCATTCGCGACCGCATCATGGAAGAGCTCGGCATCGAGGTCATCATGACGCGCGACGACGACCGCATGGTTGACCTGTTCGAACGCACCGAGATCGCCAACACCGCGGGGTGCGATTTGTTCGTGAGCGTGCACTGCAACAGTTGGTTCAACCGCGGCACGGGCGGGTTCGAATCGTACTTCTTGTCGCCCGCGAAAGACGAGGCCGGCAAGGCGCTGCAGCGCTTCGAGAACGAAGCCGGCGGCGACGACCACGCCGCCGCGAGCAAGAGCGACGTCCAGTTCATCCTGTGGGACTTGGTACAGAATGAATATATCGCCGAGAGCAGCACGTTCGCCGAATACGTGCAGCAAGAGATGACGTCGCGCCTGGGGATCCAAAGCCGGGGCGTCAAGCAGGCCGGATTCGTCGTGCTGTCGGGGGCGAAGATGCCCGCGGTTCTGCTCGAGGTGGCATTCTTGTCCAACCCGGCGGAGGAGCGGCTCTTGGTCGATCCGTCGTTCCAGCGGCGCGTGGCGGATGGTGTCGTCGCCTCCATCCGAAAAATGCAGGATCGCTACCGCTAGCGCGGATTGGTACTATGGACGAGCGGCACAACCGGCGCGATCTCGACGAGGAGCGCGAAGCCATGCGCGGCTCGCTCGGCGGCCGCGGGTTGGCCGTCATCGCGGGCGCTGCACTCGGGCTCCTCTTCGTCATCATGTGGTTGCTGATGCGAAATCCAGCGCCGCCGGTGGAGGAAGCGGTGCGCACGCCGGAGCCGCGCGCGGTGGAGGGGAGCCGTGCGGTCACCTTGTACTTCGCCCATGCCGACGAACCGGCGATCTACAGCGAGACGCGTGAAGTCGGCGTGGGACGCCGCTTCGACGAGCAAGTGCGGCAAGTGATGGAGGCGCTGATCACCGGGCCCAGCGAGGCCAAGGGGATAAGTGCCGTGCCCGCGGGCACAACGCTCTTGTCCGTGGGGTTCGACCCCGATGCGGCGACGCTGTTTCTAGATTTCAGCGCCGAGCTGGTGGCCGCGCACCCCGGCGGGAGTGCCGCCGAGTACTGCACCGTGGCCGTCATTGTGCGGACCATCGGCGATAATTTTCCCGAGGTGCAGTCGGTGCAGATTCTGGTCGATGGCTCGCAAGTCGACACCATCGCGGGACACATTCGAGCCGATGCACCGTTTGCGGTGCGGGATTGGAGATAGAGTGTCGCAAGCGACGCGTATGAGCAAACAACAACCTATCGGCGTGTTCGACTCCGGTATCGGCGGCCTTACCGTGCTCAAGGAGCTTTTGCAGCGCCTGCCGGGCGAATCGTTCGTGTACTTCGGCGACACCGCGCGCGTCCCCTACGGCACCAAGAGTGCCGAAGCGGTGACGCGCTTCACGCGCGAAAGCGTGCGCTTGCTGCTCGATCGCAGCGTCAAGATGGTGGTGATCGCGTGCAACACCGCGTCGTCGGAAGTGTTGCCGGCGTTCGAAGGCGAGTTCGACGTGCCCATCGTGGGCGTGATCGAGCCCGGCGTGCGCGCCGCCATCGCCGCCACCAAGAAGCGCCGCATCGGCGTCATCGGCACACCCGGCACGATTCGCTCGGGAGCGTACCAGTCGAAGATCCTGGCGCGCTATCCCGACGCGGTGGTCATTCCGCAGGCGTGTCCGTTGTTCGTCCCGTTGGTGGAAGAAGGCTGGATCGATACGCCCGTCACCCGCATGGTGGCGCGGGAGTACTTGCGCGTCTACGAAGGCGCGTCCATCGACGCGCTGGTGCTGGGCTGCACGCATTATCCGCTCTTGAAGCCGGTCATCGCCGACACGGTGGGCCCGCAGGTCGAGCTGGTGGACTCGGCCATCGAGACCGCGCGCGAAGTCGCTCGCGTGCTCGAGGATCGCGGCATTGCCGGAACCGGCGGAGGCGGCGATTTCCACATCGTACTGAGCGACACTAGCCCAAGCTTCGGCGACATCGCGACGCGCTTCTTGGGCCGGCGCGTGCCGGACATCGAGTTGGTGTCGGTCGTATGACCGTGCGCAAAGACGGACGCGGCGCTTCCGATCTTCGCCCAGTGCGCATCGAGCGCGGTTACCTTCGCCACGCGGAAGGCTCGGCGCTCATCGAAATCGGCGAGACGCGCGTCATCTGCAGCGCCACGCTCGAGCCGGGCGTGCCGCGCTGGATGATGGGGACCGGCCGCGGTTGGATCACCGCCGAGTACGGCATGCTGCCGCGCAGCTCGCGCCAGCGCATTCAGCGCGAGGCTGATCGCGGCCGCACCGGCCGCACCCACGAGATCCAGCGCCTGATCGGGCGCAGCTGCCGCGCCGCGGTGCACATGCAGGCGTTGGGGGAGAACACCATCATCGTCGACTGCGACGTGCTCGAAGCCGACGGCGGCACGCGTACCGCCTCCATCACAGGGGCATCGGTCGCACTGTACGATGCCATCTCGAGTCTCGAGCTGCGCGAGCATCCCATGAATTTCATGGTCTCGGCGGTGAGCGTGGGTATCGTCGACGGGGTGCCCATGCTCGACTTGGCCTATCAAGAAGACTCGAGCGCCGACGTCGATTTGAACGTGGTGATGGCCGAGAGCGGTGCCTTCATCGAAGTGCAAGGAACTGCGGAGAAGATTCCGTTCACCAACGAGCAGTTCGAGCGAATGCTGGCTCTCGCGCGCGCGGGTTGCGAACGGTTGTTGCGCGCGCAGCGCGAAGTGCTTGGCCTGCCGCTGCCATGAAGATCGTGCTCGCCACGCGAAATCGCGACAAGGCGCGCGAAATACTCGCCATGCTGCAGGGACTCGACCTCGAGGTCGTAACACTGGCCGATTTCGCGGGTGCGCCGGAAACTGTCGAAGACGGGGAGACCTTGGAAGCCAACGCGTTCAAGAAGGCGCGCGAAGCCCGCGACCACACCGGGCTTTCCGCGCTGGCCGACGACACCGGCTTGGAAGTGGCCGCACTGGGCGGTGCTCCCGGTGTTTACGCGGCCCGCTACGCCGGCGCGCACGCCACCTACGCCGACAACTGTCGCAAGCTCTTGGCCGCTCTGGAAGGTGTGCCGGCGTCGAAGCGTCGCGCGCGCTTTCGCACGGTGATGGCGCTGGCACTTTCCGCGGGTGACGCGAGGCACCTGGCGGCCGCAGCCCAGGATCACCCCGAGATCGCGCTGATGGGTGCCGGCGACCGGTTGCTTTCGGAAGGGATTCTGAACGGCTCCATCGCCACCGCGGCCAGCGGCGACCATGGATTCGGCTACGACCCGGTGTTCGTGGACGCGTCGCAAAATCGCACGCTGGCGCAGATGACGTTGGCCGAAAAGAATCAGTCGAGCCATCGCTACCGCGCCTTGGTGGAGATGCGCGAGATGCTCCTGCGCTTCGGGCTGGTGCGCGAGCAGGAGGGGGCCAAGTGAGCGACGCCATCGAGATTCGCGAGGTCGTCAAACGCTACGGCGACTTCATCGCCGTCGACCACGTGTCGCTCACCGTCCCACGCGGCGCGGTGTACGGACTGTTGGGGCCGAACGGCGCCGGGAAGTCGTCTACCATTCGCATGCTGCTGCGCATCATGTTGCCGGACGAAGGCACCATCCGTGTTCTCGGCGACGACGTGTCCGCGCTGAATGTAGACCGCATCGGCTACTTGCCCGAGGAGCGCGGTCTTTACAAGAAAATGAAAGTCGGCGACCTGTTGATTTTCTTCGCCGAGATCAAGGGAGTGGCGCGCGTCGAGGCGCGGCGGCGTGCCGCGGAGTGGCTGGAGCGCATGGGACTCTTGGATCGCGCCACCCGTCCGGTGGAGGAGCTGTCGAAGGGGATGCAGCAGAAGGTCCAGTTCATCGCCACCGTCATCCACGAACCAGAGCTGTTGGTGCTCGACGAGCCGTTTTCCGGCCTCGACCCCGTCAACGCCGGTGTGCTCAAGGACATCATTCTCGATTTTCGCCGCCGCGGACACACCATCGTGTTTTCGACGCACCAGATGGATCAGGTGGAGAAGCTGTGCGAACACATTTGTTTGATCAACCGGGGACGCGTGGTGCTGTCGGGCACGCTGGCGGCCATCAAGAAGCAGTACGGACACAATGGGGTGAGCGTGCGCTTCAGCGGCGACGGGTCTTTCTTGAAGTCGCTGCCCGATGTAGCCAGCTTCCAAGACAACGGTAACGAGCTCTTCCTGCGCCTGCGCGACGGCGCCGACGCGGCGCGCGTGCTGGACGCGGCGCGGGGGCGAATCGAGATTCTGCGCTTCGAAGTCGCCGAGCCGTCGGTGCACGATATTTTCATCGAACAGGTATCGGAGGCGTAGATGAAAGTCGTCCACATCATTCGCCGCGAATATTTGGAGAACGTACGCCGCAAGAGCTTCATGGTGAGCACCATCTTGGTGCCGCTGCTCATGGCGGCGTTTTTCGTCCTACCGGTGCTGCTCGCGATGTTCGTGCCCGATCGCCAGTATCGCG
>JAICFA010000112.1 GCA_025923935.1 Candidatus Krumholzibacteriia bacterium | reverse complement strand
TCGGCCCGGGCGGTGTCGCCGGCGTCCATATAATAGAGGCCCAAGAGCTGGCGCGGCGGGTCGAGCTGCGGCGAGATCTCCTCCGCAATCTGCATATACTCGATGGCCTTCGCGTAGTCCCCCGCTTCGTGCTTCGCGAACGACAGCTCCATGAATGCGACGCTGTAATTCTGAATCAGATGGACGACATAGGGCTGCAAGTAGACGCTGCCGTCGCGCGTCCAGTCGGACTTCAAGATGCCCGAGTACTTGTACTGGTTGACGATGCAGTCCTCGAGCTTGGCCACGTTGACCATGCGCTCGCCGCGACGCGGTACGACTTTGTACGCCAGCCCTTCCATCTCCATGATCTCGCGATAGGGTGCAAAGGTGGCGGCGGGAATCGTCACCGCGAAGTAGATGGGACGCTGGAAACGGTTGGTGCGAATGATGTGGTCGACGGCGAGGTCGCGCACCAACAGCCACCCGTTCTCCGACGGCACCGGCGTCAGTGCATCGATCTGATCGTCGCGCCACGTGATGGGAAACTTGCCGCCCTCGGTCAGGCGCGTCTCTTCGGGAATGTTGTCGCGGCACTGCTTGATGTACCACGGCGTGTTGAGCAGGCTCAGGTTCACGACCTTCACGTCGCGCCGGTAGCCCTCCACTTCCTGGATGTACCACAGCGGGAAGGTGTCGTTGTCACCGTTGGTGAAGAGAATCGCGTTGGGCTCCAGGCACACCAACATGTTGCGCGCGTACTCGTTGCAGATCACGTTGTGCGAGCGGTCGTGCGAGAAGTAGTGCTGCTTGAAGGTGAACGCCGGCAGTGCAACCACCAACGCCGCCGCCACCGCGGTGGCGGGCACGGGGTTCTTGCCGCGCGCGAACATCGCACGCACCTCGTTCAGCACGCTGGCGGCACCGATGCCGATGTAGATGGCGAAGTAATAGAACGCGGGCGAATAGAAGTAGTCGCGCTCGCGCACCTCGCTGTCGGAGAAGTTCAAGAACACGACCAGACCCAGAGTCATCACCAGCAAGGTGACGAAGAGCATGACGAACGTCTTGCGGTGCTTGGCGAACTGGTCAACCATGCCCCAGATGCCGAGGGCCACCGGGATCAGCGACCCCAGGTTGAGACGGCCCACGTAGGTCTCGAACATCTGGAATTGCGCCTGGAAGTAACCGTTGAAGTGCTGCAGCTGCCACAGGAACGGCGCTTTGCGGTGGACGACGCTGGTGGGCGGATACTGCTCGCGCCGCAGCACCGCGTACAGGTTGCGCCATGTCTCGGGGTCGCCTTCGTCGATGGAGGGATTGTGCATCGAGCGCAGGTACAGCATCAGGTGCACCGACAATCCCAGCACGAACAAGCCCGCGCACACCGCGGCGAAGGAACGGCCGCGCGAGTAGTACCAAATCAGAATGGCGGTCATCACCACCAGGAAGAACACGCTCAGCCCGCCGTTGCGATAGATGGTGGCATCGGCGATGAACAACGCCAGCACCGCGCTCGCCACGATCCACTCGGTGGTGCTGAAGGGCCGGTCCTTCGACATCAAGACGAAGAAGAAAATCCCGGAAAACACCAGCACGGTGCCGAGGTGGAAGCCCACGCTCAGCGCCAGCAGGTAGAACACGAGGTAGATGAGTGACGTCGAGCGCGGCGTTTTGGGAAGATCGCCCCATTTGAGCGCGAGCCACGTCATGAAGCCCATGAACGCGGTGCTCATGCCGTACACTTCCGCTTCGATCGAGTTGGTCCAGTAAGAGTCGCTGAAGGCGAGGAACAAAGCCCCGGTCAACGCTCCACCCACGCGCACCAGCCCGTCCGAGAGGTTCTTGCTCTGCCCCGCCATGTCGTCGAAGAAGCGCACCGCGAGCGCGTACACGAACAAGACCCCGGCGGCACCGCAGAAGGCGGACAGCAAATTCACGCGCTGCGCGATGTTGAGAAACGGGAGCGGCAAGAGGCTCGCGACCTTGCCCACCAACACATACAGCGGTGTTCCCGGGGAGTGCGGAATGCCCAGGATGAACGACGATGCGATGAACTCGCCCGAGTCCCAAAAGGAAGCACTGGCTTCCATGGTGCGGGCATAGAGCAGGAAGCTCCCGACGAACACCAACGCCGCACCCGCCCAGAACAGGCGGCGCAGCGACGCGAGGGCGGCTGCGTCAGCCGTCGGCGGCACAGGAGAATTGGCTCGGATCATGTTTGGATGGGTGACCTCGGACGAGGCGACTTCGCGGGCCGCCGGTGACTTGCGCGCGCGAATATGATCACCGCACGCGCCCACGGCTTGTACGTCGCCCCAGCCCGCCGGTTCCCGGCGCGTAAGTGGCACGACCTGAACACCCTACCCGAACCTGAGCGGGTCGATCAAGCGCGAAAACCGGCGCGCCGGGACAGGAAGAACGCGAACCCCACCAGGCTAACCGCCACCGAGATGACAAACGTCAAAAACTCCATGGCGAAGGCGTCGGTGCGCCCGATTCCGGCGGCGGCAAACAACACGATGCCCAACCCCTCGCGAATTCCGAGCCCGTTGATGGTGATGGGCGGGATCATGGCGAGGCTCAAGAGCGGAATGAAGACGAAGAATTGGCACAGGACGATGGCATCGACGTGGATGCCGAGCGCCATGCCCACCAGCACGTGCGTCACCACGCGCAGCGCTTGGATCACCATGGAAAACCCGACCAGCTGTGCGACCAGCTGGCGCTGCCCCTTGAACGGCGACAAGTGATTCAGAATCGACGACGCGCGCCGGTTGATTCCGAAGAGGTGCAATTTCACCACGCCGCGTCGCAGTAAATTGCCGAGCGGGCGAAAGAAGTAGAAACCGATCGCGGGAATCATGCACGCGATGAAAATCAACAAGTACGCCAGGTAGTGGGCGCGCGTCTCCCCGATGAGCATGAGGTCGGCGATCGCGGCCAGGAGGCACAGGCTGAACACACCCAGTAAACGATCGAGCAAGGTCACGGCAATGACGCGGTAGGGATCGGCGCCCAGGCGCGTCACGTCGAGCACTTTAACGACGTCGCCGCCGATGTTGGCCGGGAGAAAATTATTGAAGAACAAGCCGACGAAATAGAAACGAAAGCTCTCCCGGCGCGAAAGCGTCACTCCGCCCGCGCGCAACAGGACGTGCCACTGCAGCCAGCCGGCGACGTTGCTCAGGAAAAAAATCGCGATGGCACTCGCGAGCAGCACGCGATCCATGCCGCGCACCAGCGACTCGAGCTCGGCGAGGGAGATGCGCCGCAACAGGAACGCCATCAACAGCACGGTGACGGCGATCTTGAGGGTCCAACGCAGCACCGCGCGGGCGCGCGACGGCGGCGGCACGGCCGGTTCCGCCAGCGCTTCGCTCATCTTGCGGCCGCCTCGACGAACACGCGCTCCATCTCGTCCGCGGTTTTCTCCCACGTGAGCGAACGCGCCCATGCGAGCGCGGCATCGCTCATGCGCGCCCGCAACCCGGCGTCGTCCAACAGTGCGACGATCTTGTCTGCGAAGCCGTCAACGTCGCCGTAGGGAACCAGAAATCCGGTCTTGCCGTCGTGGATCGAGTCGCGCAATCCGGGCCGGTCGCTGCCCACCACCGGTACCCCGCACGCGTTGGCCTCCACCACCGTCAATCCCCACCCTTCCTTGGGGCTCGCGTTGACGCACACGTGGGCGCGATTCAGAATGGCGACCACGTCTTCGCCCCCAATGCGCCCGGTGAACTCGACCGCCGCGGCCACACCGAGCGAGTCGCACAGGCGCCGCAACGCGGGCAGCTCGGGACCGTCGCCGACCACGAGCATACGCGCGCGCGGAACGCGCGTGCGTACTTGTACGAAGGCTCTCAACACAACGTCGACGGCTTTGTATTTTCGGAGCCGACCGAGATGCACGACGGTGGGCTCCTCAGCGCGCGACACATCCGGACGGACCCGGTAGAGATGGTGGTCGAGGCCGCACAGCACCACGTCGACGCGGGCCGCTGCCACCCCGCGGCGCACAAGGTCGTCGCGCGTACTGGGGCTGATCGCCACGAAGCGCGAGCGGCGATACACCGCCGGAATGAAGGCTTCCCAGGCGAGCACGTACGTCGCAAACACGGGGTTGGTCTCGCGAAAGACGGTCGTACCGAAGAGGTGCGGGATCACCGCCAATACCGGGTGCTGCGTGTAGAGCGGCATGAAAAACGGAATCTTGTTGATATCCTCCACCACCAGGTCCACGTGGCGCGCGCGCAATGCGCGCTTCGCGAGACGCGGCAGCACGAAATTCGCATTCCACCACGATCCACCCCGGAGCACGCGGATGCCATCCACCATCTCTTCGCTCTTGGCACCCGGGAAGCTGGTCGCCACCAGTGTCGCCGAATGTCCCCGCTGCACCATGCGCGTCAGAATCTCGTGCAGGTGGACTTCCGCGCCACCGGCCTCCGGGTTGGTGATGTCGCGCCAGTTGACCGCGAGTAGATGGAGCGACCCACTCACGCGCGCTTCCGCCCCAGCACGCCGATCACCATCGAGGTCGCCAGCTGCACGCGCTGCGGAATCATGCGGCGCGCCGCGTTGCGGGCGCGCACCGCAGCCGGCGACGGGTTCATCGGCAGGCGCACGCCGGCCTTCAACAACACGCGGCGTGCGCCGCGATACCATACCGGCGGAAAGAGGTTGGCGCCGTAGGACGCCAGTACTTCGAACTCGGCGGCGCGCAGCATGGTTTGCAGCTGGCTCACCGAGAACTCGGTTTCCCAACCGGCGAACCATTTGTCCATCGCCATGAGGGCGTGCTTCATGAGCGTGTAATAGTGGTAGCGCTGCGGTACGTCGACCAGGACGTGGCCGCCCGGGCGCAGCACGCGGTGATTTTCGCGCAGCAGTGCCACTGGGTCGCGGAAGTGCTCCAGCAGGCCTTGGTGAAACACCACGTCGAAGGAATTGTCACGAAACGGCAGTGCCAGCGCGTCACCCGCCACGATGCGCAGGTCGTGGCGTCCCGCGCGCCCCGATACTTCCGCCAGGATGCGCAACGATTGATCGCTGTAGTCGAGCGTCCACACCTCGGCGCCGCGCGCGGCCAGCTCGGCGCTGTCGCGGCCCGTTCCCGCTCCCACTTCCAGCACGCGTTTGCCGGCGAGATCGATCGTGGAGGAAAGAAACGCGACCACGCGCCCATCGTTGGCGTAGACGTCGTCGAGCTCGGGCGACGACGACCAGAAATCTTCCCAGTGTTTCTTTTCGGAAGAGCGCGGCATGCGGAGCGAACGCGGCCGGCCTTAGAATCCCACCAGCAGACGTTCCGCCAGCACGGGCGGCAAGCCCGCCTTGAGGATCTTCTCGGCCGCCTTTTCCCGGTCGTAGCGCACGCGATACAACCGCGCCGCATCGGTCTCGTCGTCGAAGATAACGTAGGACGCATCCGGGTTGCCGTCGCGCGGCTGGCCCACGCTGCCCACGTTGATCACGTAGCGGCGCGTGCGCAGCTCGAGCATGAGGGGCCCGTCGTTGGGAAAGCGCTGCGCGGTGCCGTCGTCGACGAACACCACGGGCGAGTGCGAATGCCCGATGAAGGCCGCGCGGTGCGGCGGGAGTGCTGCGAAGGCGCGCTCGGCTCCGCCTTGGTCGAGCACGTATTCCCATTCTTCCGGGCGGTACGGCGAGGCGTGCACCGCCATGATGCGCGCGTGCTGGCGATAGACGTACGGCAGCGTGCGCAAGAACTCGGCGTTTTCCTGCGTCAGGCGCAGCGCGCTGAAGTGAATCCCCTCCAGCGCCACCTCATGGAAAAAGGTGCGCTCGCGCGCGTCCACCACGGCGGCGTCGTGGTTGCCCTTGAGACACACCACTTGCGGCAGCGAGCGCACGCGGTCGACGCATTCGTTGGGATTCGCACCGTAGCCGATGATGTCGCCCAGACAGAGATGGAATCCCACGCCCAAATTGGAGGCGTGCGCCAGCACCGCCTCCAGCGACTCCAGATTGCCGTGCACGTCGGAGAAGATGGCGAACTTCACGCGCTGTCCTTTCGAAACTCTTTCACGAATCTGTCCACCAATCCGTTGACGAACCGACCCGCTTCCTCCGAACTAAAACGGTGCGCGACTTCGATCGCTTCGTCCACGATCACACTGGCCGGCACATCGGGAAAGTACAGCACCTCCGTCAGCGCGAAGCGGAGGATGTTGCGGTCGACGAGCGAAACGCGCGCCGGATCCCAGTTCTCCAACAGCGAGTCGATGATGCGGTCGAGATCGTCTTTCTTCTCGATCGTCTTCAGGAACAGGGCGCGCGCATACTCGGCCGTCTCGTCGGACGGTGAGCGGCGCCCGATCTGCTCGTCGATGATCGCGGTCTGCACACGCTCCGAGAATTCCGCCTCGTACAGCGCTTGCAACACCGTCTCCCTCGCTCTCCGTCGCTTCCCCATCGATCAGCTTCGAAACTGGCTCATCAACTCGACCAGTGCGACGGCCGCGTTCCAGCCCGCGTTGCCGTGTTTGCCGCCGGCGCGGTCGATGGCTTGATCGAGCGTGTCGGTGGTCAGCACGGCGAGTGTCATGGGTACACCGGTGGATACGGCGGCGGATTCGATGGCTTGCGTCACGGTCTTCGAAAGAACGTCGTAGTGGTCGGTCTCGCCGCGCACGATGGCACCGGCCCACACGATACCGTCGACCCCGCCGTCGCGCGCGACCTTCGCGGCGAGCTGGGGGACTTCGAAGGCCCCGGCGACCCAGTATATAACGATCGCGTCGGAAGCGACACCATGCTGCTCGAGTGCGGCCACCGCACCCTCGACCAGCCGCTGGGTGACCACTTCGTTGAAGCGGCTCGCGACCACCGCCACGCGGCGCCCGCCCGCCTCGAAGCGCCCGCGCACCTCACGGGCCATGCTTGATCCTCCGGCGCGAGCCCGAGGCCAGGGTCTGGTTGAGCATGTGGCCCAGCTTGTCGCGCTTGGCGGCCAGGTAGCGGCGGTTGTCTTCGGTGGCGAGGATCTCGATGGGCACGCGGTCCACCACTTCCAAACCGTGCGCCGACAGCCCGACCACCTTCTTGGGATTGTTGGTGAGCAGGCGAATCTTGCCCACGCCCAAATCGCTCAAGATCTGGGCTCCCACGCCATAGTCGCGCAGGTCGGGCGGAAAGCCCAGCGCCTCGTTGGCTTCCACCGTGTCGTGGCCGGCGTCTTGCAGCGCATACGCACGAATCTTGTTTTCCAGCCCGATACCGCGGCCTTCTTGATTCATATACAAGAGCACGCCACTGCCCGCCTCCTCGATCATCGCCATCGCTTGGTGCAGCTGCGCTCCGCAATCGCAGCGCAGCGAACCGAACACGTCGCCGGTGAAGCACTGCGAATGGACGCGCACGAGTGCGGGCTCATCGCGCCGCATCTCTCCCTTCACCAAAGCGATGTGATTGTGGCCGCTCGCCAAGCTTCTGTACAGATGGAGGGTGAACTCGCCGAATTCGGTGGGAAAGCGAATCGATTCCACACGCTCGATCAAGCGCTCGTGCGCCCGCCGGTACGCGATCAGGTCGGCGATCGTCACCATGTCGAGCTGGTGCTCGCGCGCGATGTCTTGCAGGCGCGGCAGGCGCGCCATGGAGCCGTCGTCGTCCAGCACTTCGCACAGCACACCGACCGGCGAGAGACCCGCGAGCCGCGCCAAATCGACCGATGCTTCCGTGTGCCCGGCACGCCGCAGCACCCCGCCCGGCTTCGCCACCAGCGGGAACACGTGACCGGGGCGCGCAAAATCGTCCGGACGCGTGGACGGATCGACCAGCGCACGAATGGTCGCAGCACGGTCGTGCGCGCTGATGCCGGTGGTGGTACCGCCCACCAGATCGATCGACACCGTGAACGCGGTACCCAGCTTGCACGTGTTCTCCGGCACCATGGGCCCGAGCTTCAGCACTTCGGCACGCTCCGGCAAAATGGTGGCACAGATCAGCCCGCGCGCGTAGCGCGCCAGGAAGTTGACCTTGTCTGCCGTCGCGCGCTCGGCGGCGAGCACCATGTCGCCCTCGTTCTCGCGATCGGCGTCGTCGACCACGATCACGATGCCGCCGTTGCGAATGGTCTCGATCGCCTTCTCGATGCTTGTAAACCCGCTCATGCTTTCTCCTGTCTGACAAACTCTCGCACATATTTCGCAATCACGTCGGCCTCCACGTTGACGCGGCGGCCCGCTTGGTACGACGCCAGCGTGGTATGCGCGATCGTGTGCGGCACGATCGCGACTTCGATTCGATTCGCCGTGGACTTGCGCGCAACGGTGAGACTCACGCCGTCGATCGCGATCGAGCCCTTTTCGACGCACAATTGGTGCACGTCGTCGCTGAGCTCGAGCACCAGCGTTGGCGACGCCGCGCGCGCGTCGAACGCGACCACCTTCGCGACCGCGTCGACGTGCCCCTGCACGATGTGACCGCCCAGAAAGCGCTCGATCGTCGCCGCGCGCTCGATGTTCACCCGGTCGCCCGCCTTGCGCTCGCCCAACGTGGTGCGCTCCAGCGTTTCCGCGACAGCGGTGGCCGTTAGTAAGGCTGCATCGCACGACTCCACCGTCAGGCACACGCCGTCTACCGCCACACTATCGCCCACCGACAGCGAGGACGTGATCGCAGGCGCCTCGATACGCAAGCCTCTCGCTTGCTTCAAATCGTCCACGCGCTCGATCGACCCGACCGTTTCGATGATTCCCGTAAACACAGCTACGACCTCGCCGCCGCTAACGCATCGATCAGGCTCGACCATCGCGAGTCGTTCACGAAGCCCAGGCGGCGATCCTCGCCGATGGCGATGTCATCGACCATTCGCCCCGGCATGCTGTTCGTCGGAGACGCAACCAGCGGAACGCCGGCCTCGCCAAATTCCTGCGGCGAGCGATAGATCCACAGCCCGTCCCACACTCCGGCTTCGACGAAACTGCGGAAAACGCGCGGACCGCCTTCTACGAGCATGCGCGAGCGGCCTTCGGCCGCGAGCGCACTCGTCAGGTCGAAAACATCCACTCCGCCGTTACGAGCACCCACCTTCACTACGCGAGCTCCCACGCGCATGAGCGCCTCGGTGCGTGCCGTATCCGCTTCCGTCGAACACACGACGATGAATTCACGACCCTCTTGCGACCACACGGTATCAAGTGGCGTGCGCGCGTGCGTGTCGAGCACCACCGGAATGGGATTGCGATCGACGCCGTCGGGCATCAAGCGGCAATCGAGACGGGGACGGTCGATCAAGAGCGTCTCGATGCCAATCACTACCGCGTCGTGCATGGCGCGCAGTACCTGACCGTCGCGACGAGCCGCCTCCGACGTCACGTC
>JAICFA010000111.1 GCA_025923935.1 Candidatus Krumholzibacteriia bacterium | reverse complement strand
TCGCCCTCCAGCCCGACACGCTCAACGGCCACGCCGTTCTGTCCGGCACACTTGCGGTCCCGGAGAATCGCGACGTCCCCGGTGGACGGACGATTTCGCTTCGCATCGTGGTGATTCCGGGGCTCACCAAGGGTGTGAAGGCGCCGCCGTTGTTCGACCTCGCGGGTGGCCCCGGCCTGGCCGCGACCAGCGGTGCCTCGTGGTATGCGGCCGACAGCACGGGCTATCGCGCCACGCGCGACATCGTGCTCGTCGACCAGCGCGGGACGGGCGGATCGAATCCGCTGCGCTGTCCGGAAGTGGAAGCGAGCGGTCGTTTCGCCACCATGTACGAGCGCGGCGCGGTCGAGCGATGCCGCGACGAGCTCGCGAAGATCGCCGACTTGACGCAATACACAACCCTCGCCGCCGCGCACGACATGGACGCGGTGCGCGTCGCCCTCGGCTATGAGAAGGTCGACCTCATCGCGCTATCATACGGCACGGTACTGGCGCAAACCTACATGCGCGAGTATCCACAAAATGTTCGCTGCGCGGTGCTGTTGGGGACGGTTCCGGTGCACGAGAAGCTTCCGCTGCACCACGCGCGCGGCGCCGAGGAGGTCGTGCAGAAGCTCGTCGACGATTGCGAGCGCGATCCGTCGTGCGGCGGCAAGTATCCGTCGATTCGCAACGACTGGGAGACGCTATTGGAATCGTTCCAGCAGGGAAGTGTGAGCACGGTCTACTCCGATTCGCTCGACCGCCGGTTGGTGAAGCTCGAGCGTGGTCCGTTCTTCGAAGCGTTTCGCACGCTATTATTGATGGCGACCACCCAGCGCCAGGTACCGCGCATCGTCCACCACGCCGCACGCGGCGACTTTGCGCCGTTTTTTTCGCTCGTCCCGCCCGACAGCACGGCGTCCTCGCCGTTCGCGGAAGGCCTCTATCTCTGCGTTACGTGCCCCGAAGGCACGCAGCGCATCACCGCCGACGAGGTCGAAAGCGAGACCGCGAACACGTTCCTAGGGGGCTATCGGGTCGAAAATCAGATGCAAGCGTGCTCGCTGTGGCCCACCACCGCGTTCCCCGACGACGCACTCACACCCGTTACCGCGAACATTCCCACCCTGTTGCTCGCGGGTGGAATGGACTACGTCGCTCCCGTCGCGTGGGCGCAGGAGGTGTCGTCGCGTCTGACCGACAGCCGGGTCGTCGTCATCGATCACATGGGCCACGTCGCCGACGGGCTCACCCACATTGAGTGCTTGGACGCGTTGATTCGCTCCTTCTTGAGCGCCGGTACTACCGCGGGGCTCGACGCATCGTGCGTGGAGACCATGGCCCCTCCGCCATTTGCGGTCGATTGACGGTGTAGAGAAACGCGTGTACACTATTTCCCGACGCCACAGTTCCAACCCGGCGTCGGATGCCCCATGCCGGAGTCCTTTCGGCACCGCCGTCACCGTCTTCCTTCCCTCGCGGCGCAGGTCCTGGTCGTACTAGCCATCCTTTACTCCGCGCGTCCCGCCACGGCGCAAAACGCATCCATCGGGCTATATAGCGACGCCTCCGGCAACACCTGCTCGTTCACCGGCGATGCCCCCGGCTTGATGACCGCTTATGTCGTCATTCGCCCCGACGCGTCGGGCATGACGGCCATCCAGTTTGCCGCACCGGTTCCGGCCTGCTTCGGCGCGGTGTTCGTGTCCGACGTCGCCGCCGCCGGCGCACTGTTGATTGGCGGCTCGCAGACGGGTGCATCCATGTCGCTCCCGTTCTGCGCGAGCCAGCCGGTGAACGTGCTGCAGATCAACTATTACCGCTCCGGCGGGACCACGCCGTGCTGCGAATACCCGGTCGTCCCCGATCCCGCGTTGGGGTCGCTGGAAGCGACCGATTGTACGTTCCAGAGTATTCCGGTTGCGGGTGTAGCGAGTCATTTTAATGCGGATGCGTCGTGCGAGTGCCATGGCAACAGCGCGCCGGCAGCACCCATCAATCCGTTTCCGCAAGACGGTGTGGCGTCGGCCAGCGTGACGCCGCTCTTGAGTTGGTACGGCGCCGACGTCGATAACAACCTCGCGAACTACGATGTCTACTTTGGAACGTCGCCGTCGCCGCCGTTGGTTGCGTCGGGTGTTCTCGTTCCTCACTACATCTTGCCGGCGCCGCTTGCGTCCGGAGTGCAACACTTTTGGAGAGTCGTGGCGCGCGACTCCGAAGGGTTCGAGTCGTCGGGTCCCACATGGAGATTTACCACGCGAACCGGTAACTTTGCGCCGCTCGCGCCGGAAAGCCCACTGCCGCTCGACGGAGAGACGGGTGTGTCGACGGCGGGAGTCCTGGCGTGGTCGTGCGTCGATCTCGACGGCGATATGCTGCGCTATGACGTTTACTTTGGAACGTCGTCCGACCCGCCGCTCGTTGCGGAGGATGTCTTCGAGACGAATTATTCTCCGGGAACACTTACACCGGTCACGCACTACTACTGGCGAGTCGTGGGCAATGATGGCAGCGCCGAAACGTCGGGCCCAACCTGGAGCTTCTGGTCCGGCGGCGGCAATCTGCCGCCCGACCCGCCGTCCTTGCCGTCGCCACCGGACGGCTCGAACAACGCGTCCAGCAATCCCACGCTGACGTGGGACTGCGTCGACCCCGATGCCAGCGGCATCTTGGAATACGACGTTTACTTTGGCGACACGTCGCCGCCACCGTTAGTGTCCACGAGCCAAACGACACGCTCCTACTCACCCGGAACGCTGAGTGTCGGAGCCGAATATTTCTGGCGCGTGGTGGCGCGCGATGCTCCCAACTCCGAGACATCGGGGCCCGAATGGTCGTTCACGGTACGCGCAGGAAATGCGCCTCCGAATGCGCCGTACAATCCCGCACCATTCGATGGGTCGACGTTCGCGACTCCGAACACGAGCGTGAGTTGGGAAGCGAATGACCCCGATGGCGATGCATTGACTTACTCCCTCTACTTCGGAACCACGCCGACGCCGCCACTGGTTGCGACCGGACTCGCCACACCGCTGTTTGCGCCGGGCCCGTTGTTGTTTGCGACGAACTACTATTGGCGGGTGGAATGCTCCGACGGGCTTGCGATTACCAGCGGACCGGTATGGCATTTCACCACCATGGAATTTCAAATGATCGGCGACGTCAACGGCGACGGTGAAATCACGCTCGACGACGCCCGCTGTGCGCTCAACAACGCGCTTCAAGGCTTCTGCGGCGCGGATGTTCGTGCCAATGTCGACTGCGGTCCGGAAGTCACGCCGCGCGACGCCCGCTGCATTCACCAGTTCGTACTGGATGGGTCGTGCACCTTCTGCACCGGTTCGGCGATCGCCGCGCCACCCACCCAGTCGGCAACACCCGTGCTGACGGCGTTCAACACCTGGGCGGTGGGAGATACGCTGGTCACTCAGATATTCGTCTCCGGCGTACCGGAGCTGCAGTCGTTCGAGTTCAAGGTTTCCATGAGCTTCAACGTCTATGTCGCTCGCGCGGTACGCATCGGCGCGACTCTCGGATGGCAGGGCATGCTGTGCGTGCCGCCGCAATTCGGTATCGGTGGATTCCCAGGCTACGTCGGTGGCTACACGCTCGGCACATCCGACGCGAGCGCCACCGTGGGTCTGGTCGAACTTCATTTCGTGCTCAAGAACGGCATCGAAGGCTTTGCGCAGATCGACAACTACCGCGACGATTTGGCGGGCGGCAACAGCTTGATCATTCGCGTGAGCGACGACGGTCCGCTGCCAGTGCTCATCTCGCGCTTCGACGCAGTGCAGAAGGAAGAATTCGTCGAGCTGTCGTGGGACTTTTCGAGCGATGAGCCGGTCGACATGTACCGGCTCTATCGCAGCGAAGGAATTGGTGGCCCATCGACGATGATCGCGCAGGGCGACGCAGCCACGATTCGAACCTATCTCGACCACTCCGTCCGCCCGAGTACGCTCTATCGGTATGAGCTCGTGGTGCGCACCCAAGACGGGGAAGAGTACCGCTCACAACCGGCGACGATTACCACCGCGGCACTCGCACTGGCGCTGGGACAAAACCACCCCAACCCGTTCAATCCTTCGACCACCATTCCGTTCACCGTAGCCAGCGATGACTCGCGCGTGAGGCTCTTCATCCTCGACGCGGGCGGCCGAATCGTGCGCACGCTCTTCAACGGCGCCAAGCCGGCTGGATCACACACCGTTACCTGGGATGGCCGCGATGAACGCGGAGGTGCAACGTCCAGCGGCGTATATTTCTATGTGCTCGACGTCAATGGAGAGCGGCGCACGCGCAAGATGGTGTTATTGAAGTGAACCAAATCGCGAATAGACTTCGACTTCAAGTCGCCATCGTATTCTTGCTTCTGACCGCGTCGCTTCCGGCTCTTGCACAAAATCCAACCATTGGGCTTTACACCGACGAGACGGGCAACACGTGCTCCTTCACCGGCGACGCGCCCGGCCTAGTAACCGGCTACGTCGTATTCCGCCCGCGCCCCGAAGGAGCCACCGCGGTGCAGTTTGCGGGGCCGGTCCCGCCCTGCTTCGGCGGTGTGTTCATTGACGCCACCACTCAGTTCCTAAAGATCGGCACCTTCACCGGGGGAATTTCGATCGCTTTTGGCAGCTGCGTCACGGGAGGACTCAATGTCCTCACGGTCAATTTCTTCCGCGCGGGAGGCGCAACTGCGTCCTGCTGTGCATATCCCCTCGTGAATGACCCCTTGGAGCAAAACATCGTTGCGGCCAACTGCAGCAACTTCGACCTCTACACCGTCGGCGGAATCACGAGTTATTTCAACGCCAACGTGCAGTGCGAGTGTTTCACCAGCGATGTGCCGCCGACGATTCCGTCGAATCCGTCTCCGGCCGATCAAGCAGTGAACGCGCCGCTGGTGCCCACGATGACTTGGGTCGTCGCCGACGTCGATGGCGATCTCGAGGAGTACGATCTCTATTTTGGCACGTCACCCAATCCACCGTTGCTGGCGCCAGGTTTGACGACAGATTCGTACACGCCCGCGCCGCTCGCGCCGTTGACACAGCACTACTGGCGTATCGTGGCGCGTGACAGCCAAAATCACGAGACTTCGGGCCCGGTTTGGACGTTTACGACTCGTGCGGCCAATACTCCGCCGTCGGCGCCGGCGAATCCGGCGCCCAGCGATGGAGTAATCGGCGTGGGAAAGAATCCGACTTTGACCTGGGCAGCGACCGACGCCGACGGCGATCCCTTGCATTACGACGTCTATTTCGGCGCGAGCTCTCCTCCGCCGTTGGTTGCTTCCGGCGTCGCCGTTGCCAGCTACGCGCCGGGCCCGTTGCCGCTCATGACACCGCATTACTGGCGCGTGATTGCGAGCGATGGAGACGACGAGACGTCCAGCCCGACATGGTCGTTCACGACCGCGATGCTGGGCGACGTGATTGCTGACGGCCAAATCACCGTCGCAGATGCGAACTGCGCACTGCAAATGACACTCGAGGGACTCGGATGCGGAGGGGAATACGCCTTCGAGCGCGGTGACGTCAATTGCGACTCGTATGTCACGCCGCGCGACGCGCGTTGCATCCACAAGAAGGCCGTAGACGGATCGTGCACCTTCTGCGGGCCGCCGTTTGCACCGGTGCAGCAAGCGCTCCCGGCGGTATTGGAGGTCAGCCCGGCATTCACTGCCGCGAATGGTGACATCGGCGTGCTGGTGTACGTTTCAGGCGTGCCGTTGCTGGAAGCATTTATCTTCCGGCTCAAGTTCGATCCCAACGTCGAATTCGTGAACGCGATTCGGTTTGGTGCCACTGGCGGCTTCGCTGGTTGGGGATGGGCGCCGTTCCTGCCGTTCCCCCAGCTCTTTAATGCCTCGGTGGCCGGCTACACGCTTGGGAGCGTACCGGCCAACGACGTTGTGGGTTTGGTCGAGTTGCGTTTCAGGCTCACCAGTGGTGCTACCGGAAATGCGCAGATCATCGGCGGGTATGACGACCTTGCCGGAGCCAATGAAGTTTCGTTCGAGGTGGAGTACGGTCCGCCATTACCGGTTTTCATCTCGCGCTTCGAAGCCGTGCCCGCAGGCAACAGTGTCGAAGTCAGCTGGCAGTTCTCGAGCGACGAGCCGGTCGACACGTACCAGATCTATCGCGGCGCGGGAAGCGCATCGTCCATCGTGATTGCTCAGGGGAATGCGGCCACGACGCGTTCGTTCGTCGATCGCGACGTACAGCCCGCGACCCAATATCGGTATGAGCTCGTGGTTCGGACCCAAGACGGGGAAGAGTATCGCTCGCAACCGGTGACGATTACCACCGCGGCACTCGCACTGGCGCTGGGACAAAATCACCCCAACCCGTTCAATCCTTCGACCACCATTCCGTTCACCGTGGCCAGCGACGACTCGCGCGTGAGGTTGTTCGTCCTGGACGCGGGCGGCCGCGTAGTGCGTACGTTGTTCAACGGCACCAAGCCGGCCGGCTCACACACCGTCGCCTGGGACGGGCGCGACGAGCGGGGCACGGCGGCGTCGAGTGGGGTCTACTTCTATGTCCTCGACGTCGGTGGGGAGCGCCGCACACGCAAGATGGTTTTGCTCAAATAACGGTCTTGCTCAAGTAACCCCGGTTTCGTGGTATCCTCTCCGGCGCGGCGTTTTTTTCCGCCCATACCTACCATGTTCCGCGATACTTGCTCGTCGTGTGGAACGAGGTGATCCATGCCTGCGTCCTATAAATTGAAAGGCGATCTGTTGAAAATGGAGCTCGTCGGTGCGACCGCACCCGACGACGTCATCGCCACCTTCGTCCAGGCCATCAATGATCCAAAGTGCCCGAACCCGGTCTCGTTCATCCTGGACGTCCGCCAATCGCACACGCTGGAGACGCAATCGGTGCCGGAGATCCGCCGGGTGGCGGAGTATCTGGGGCCGTACGCGAAGCGAATCGGCGGCCGGGCGGCGGTGGTGGCGGCGAGCGACGTGCACTTTGGGCTCTCCCGGCTGGGGTCGGTGTACAGCGAAACGGTGGGGGTGGAGGTGGAGGTTTTCCGCGACCTCGAAAGCGCGATCACCTGGTTGGGGGCGACGCCCCCGTAGGGGTGGCAGCCACCCACATCGGGGTATGGCAAAGGCTTAGTAATCTTTACTAAAGATTATCGCCCCGTTTGCCGCGAAGGCGCGTTACCCTATATCTTGTTTGGGCCGCAGTCCGCACCGCCTCCCATCAAGCGGTTCGCCGGGTCGTCCGGGGAGTATCAGACGGACGCTCATGGGTTCGCGGGCCGCTTACAATAACTACCGTTCGACGCTTCTTGGTGTGGCGTCTGTCTTCTGCCCTTCAGGAGGGGCTTCTCGCTATGCGTAAGCGATTGTTTATCACGCTAGGGCTTTTCCTGGCCCTGGTCGGCGCGCTCGGCTTGCTCAAGTACCGCCAAATCAAAATTGCGATGAGCATGCCGTGGACGCAGCCGCCCGAGGCGGTCACCACCGTCGTGGCCAAGGAAGAGAGCTGGGTCGCGAGCCAGTCCGCTATCGGTACCGTGGTCGCGGTCCACGGCGTCACGTTGAGCGCGGATCTGCCGGGAAAAGTGTCGCAGATCACGTTCGACTCGGGCCGCTGGGTCAAAGAAGGCGAAGTGCTGGTGCGCCTGGACACGGTCCAAGAGCAAGCCCAGCTCGCCGCGGCCGAAGCGCAGTACGACCTCGCCAAAATGAATCTCGATCGGGCCAAGGAGCTCAGCCAGAAACAGGTGATCTCGCAGGCCGAGTACGATAACTGGGAAGCGCAGGCCAAGACGGCCGAAGCCACCGCCGAATCGTATCGTGCGGCCATCTCGCGCAAGACCATTCGCGCGCCGTTCTCGGGCATTCTCGGAATTCGCCAAGTGAGCGTGGGGCAGTACCTGGCGGGCGGCGATCCCATCGTTCCGCTGCAGTCGCTCGACCCCGTCTACGTCAACTTCGATGTTCCACAGCAGGCGATGAACTCGCTGCGAGTGGGCGACGAGGTGCGCGTTTCGGTCGAAGGCGACAGCCTCACCGTCGACGGCAAGATCACCGCCATCAACTCGCTGGTGGACGAAGGCACGCGCAACGTCGAGGTGCAGGCGTCGTTCAAGAATTCGAAGCAATCGCTGCGGCCGGGCATGTTTGTGGAAGTACAAGTGATGGGCAAGAACGCGAGCACCGTCATCGCGCTGCCCGTGTCCGCCATCAACTATGCGCCCTACGGCGACTCGGTCTTCATCGTGGAAGATGTGACCGGGCAGGACGGAAAGACCTATAAAGGAGTGCGCCAGCAGTTTGTGAAGCTGGGGAGCGGTCGCGGCGATCAAGTGGCCGTATTGTCGGGAGTGAAGCCGGGCGAAGAGATTGTGTCGTCGGGGGTGTTCAAGCTGCGCCCCGGTGCCGCCGTCGAAGTCAACAACAGCGTGCAGCCGTCCAACAATCCCGAGCCCAAGCCCGAGGACAGCTAATGAAGTTCACCGACCTCTTCATACGACGCCCCGTCCTGGCGATGGTCGTCAACCTGGTGATCCTGATCGCCGGGTTGCAGTCGATCCGCTCGCTGTCGGTGCGCCAGTACCCGCGCAGCGACATCGCGGTGATCAACGTCACCACCGCGTACGTCGGGGCCAACGCCGACTTGGTGCGCGGCTTCATCACGACTCCCCTCGAGCGCGTGATCGCTAGCGCGGACGGTATCGACTATCTCGAGTCGTCCAGCGCGCAGGGCATCAGCACCATCACGGTGCACCTAAAGCTCAACTACGACACCAACGCCGCGCTCACCCAGATCCAGGCCAAGGTGGCACAGGTGCGCAACGACCTGCCACCGGAAGCGGAAGCGCCCATCATCAACCTGGAGACGGCGGACAGCCAATTCGCGTCGATGTACCTGGGATTTTCATCGACCGATTTGGACGAAAACCAGATCACCGACTACCTGACGCGCGTCGTGCAGCCGAAGCTGAGCGCCATCAGCGGCGTGCAGCGGGCCGACATCCTCGGCGACCGGACGTTCGCGATGCGCGTCTGGCTGAAGCCGGAACAGATGGCGGCGCACGGCATCTCTCCAACGGCGCTGCGCGAAGCGCTGGCGCGGAACAACTATCTCTCGGCGCTCGGCCGGACGAAGGGGTCGATGGTGTCGGTGAACCTGATCGCCAACACCGACCTGCGGACGCCGGACGAATTCCGGCAGCTCATCGTCAAGGAGCAGGACGGCGTCGTCGTGCGGCTCGGCGACCTGGCCGACGTCGTGCTCGGCGCGGAGAACTACGACGAAGACGTGCGGTTCAACGGCGAAACGGCGGTCTTCATGGGGGTGTGGGTGCTGCCGAC
>JAICFA010000110.1 GCA_025923935.1 Candidatus Krumholzibacteriia bacterium | reverse complement strand
CGTCTCGGCGGGCCTCTCGACGATCACGGCAACGGGATATCCGACTTCGGAATTCTGACCCTCACCGGCAGTTTTGCCGGCACCGCGAATTTGGGGGGAGGCCCGCGCACGAGCGCCGGCGGGACAGACGCCTTCCTGGCGAAATTCGAACCAGGCGACGGTTTTCACCGCTCGAGTCAGGCGTTTGGTGGACCACTCGATGACGCGGGCACTGCAGTGGCCATTCATCGCTCCTGGATACCTGAAGATTATGGTAGCGATCCGATTTTGGTGGGCTCGTTTAACGGCACGGTTGACTTCGGAGGCGGACCGCTGACGAGCGAAGGCGAAACCGACGCGTTCGTGTTGGACTTGTCGGACGCGTTCACGGGTGTCGGCGATGCGCCACAAAAAGGAAGCGTCACGGTTTCGTGCTTCCCCAACCCCTTTAACCCGCGCACGTCCGTGATCTACACCGTTCCGGCCAACGCGCCCGTCATGGTGGCCGTGTTCGACCCGAGTGGCGCACACGTCGCGACATTGGTGAATCGCGAGCATCGTAATTCGGGCGAGCACCGGGTCGAATGGGATGGACGCGCCGACGTGGGCGGGTTAGCGGCTTCGGGAATCTATTTCGTGCGAGTCGAACAGCTCGGGGTAGCGAGTGCCACCAAGCTGGTGTTGCTCAAATGAACACGCACCCTTAGTTGGGCGGCGTGAACACGAAGGGTGCGCGGAAGCTGGTCACACCGTTGGGAATGGCGGGGAAGTGCCAGCCGCGAATCTGGGCGAGCACGCACGACGCCACTGCTTGTGATCCGAGGGTGTTCTCCACCACCGTGGCGTCGCTCACTGCGCCGTTCGCCAGCACCGTGATCGCGACTACCAACTTGCCGCGCAAGCTCGCGTTTTTCTTGAGCTCGTTGTCGTAGCAGAACTGAATGCCGGGTGCGTAGCGGCGCACCACGCTCAGGAGCGATTCGTTGCTGCGATAGCCGCTGCCGCCGCCGTTGCCGGGGCCGGTTCCGTCGCCGGTGCCGGTGCCTTGGCCGCCGCCGACTCCGCCGCCCGATCCACTGCCGCGTCCCGGTCCGGTTCCGGTTCCAGTGCCGCTTCCATTTCCGCCGCCGAAACCGCCGCCGCTTCCTCCGAGGCCGGTTCCGCCCGGCGTTCCGTAGGGAGTGCCGTCGCCGCTGCCGCCGCCGCCCACGGTGAGGTCAGTGATGGCCGAGATGCTGATGCCGTCGCTGGCGATGGCGGAGCCGGCGACATCCGCGTTCGAGATTCCCGACACACCACCGACCGACGAGAGCTGTTCTGTGCTGCGAGCGCTGGTGCGCACGCCGCGTTGGCGACGCGCGCGCGACGACGAGCTGGTACTCGCCACATTGGTCGCACCGTTCGACGAGACGGACGACTTGGTCGACGCGGGGAGTGCCTGCGAGATGTTCTCCAGCACCTTGTCGAGCGAGCCCGATACTTGCGCGACGCTTTGGGTGACTTCCTGCGTGGCGCGCTGGCGTCCCTGTACGCCGCGGTCGGGGGAGCTGCGCAACGCACTCGGTTCGCGCGCGGCACGGCCGGGCGCGGGCTTGGGCTCCATCTTCGGCTTGGGCTGTGCGACTTCGATGGGACCGCCTTCGGGCGTTCCTTGCTTGGGTGTCCCGCCGCCGCCACCGCCACCACCCGGCTTCTGCTCGGTCTTGGCGGGGGGCATGGGCTTGGGCTTTTCGATGATCAAGCGCGCGATGCGCTCCGGCACGGTCTTGACGGTCACCGGCTCGGGCGGTGCCACCGGCATCACCAGCACCACGATGACGAGCAGCACGCCTGTGATCGTCGACCCCACGAACGAGTTGCGCAGGGCGCGATCCATTCGCCCCCACATCGGCAGGCGATACTGCTGTGGAATGGCGGCACTGCTCATGGGACTACGACTTCTCCAGCACGGCCAGCGAGATTTCTTCGTAGCCGCTTTGGCTGCACGTGAACATGACGCGCTGCAGAATGGCGAAGGTGATCTCGCGGTCGCCTTGTATCGACGCACGGCCGCGGAATTCTTCGGTGTCCCCGCGCAGTTTGGCGATCTCCTCGCTCTTTTCGTGCGCGTCGCGCAAGCGGCTGGCGAGGGGTGCGATCATCAGGTTGTCCGATTTAACCACCTTCGACACCGTCGCGATCACTTCGCCGTCCATCATGACGACATCGTCGAAGATGGCGATGGCGATGGAATTCTGCGCGGCGCTGTTGCTGCTCGACTCGGGCAGGCTCACACCCGGTACCGGCGAGATGACTTCGCCCTCCAGTACCACGCTCTTCAAGACGAAAAGCAACAGACAAGTCAGGATGTCCATGAGCGACGTCATCGGAATGGGCGCTTGCGTGCTGCCCCCGTTGACGCGGCGTTTGGTGCGATGTCGTGCCATGTGTGTCCTTCTAGTCGCCGAGCAGCGAGACCGACGGCAGCCCCGCCTCGCGCGAAATGTCCATGACGGCGATGATGTCTTCGTACTTCGTGTGCGGCTGGGAGATGATCATGATCTCCTGATTCTCCGGATGTTGCACCACCACGTCGGCCAGTGCTCCTGCCAGCTGTACCCCGGCGTCGGCGGCCGCGCGCTGGATCACGCGCTTCGCAATCTGCTGGCCTTCGACGACGTAATAGTCGTCCTTGATGGTCACCGCCAACGCCAGGCTCGGCTTGTCGGCGGCCGGAGCGGGGGCTTCGGCCGCGGGAGGAGCATCCAAGTCGATGACCGTCACCTTTACGAACACGGCCGACAAAAGGAGCATCGGGAGGAGTGCCACCAATACGTTCATGAGTGGCATGAGCTCCAAATATCCGTCGACAACGTGTCCGGACGATCTGCGTGCGCGACGCGGCATGTGCGTTCTCCGTTAAATGTTGCTGCGCGAGTTTTAAGCCGCGTCTTAGGCCGCGCGGTCGCGCGCAACCGGACGGCGCAAGATGGCCTCGATGACGCGCACGCTGACGTAGTCGACATTTTCGACCACGCGCTCCACCTTGCTGACCAAGAAGGCGTGGAGTAGCAATGTAGGCACCGCCACCAACAGTCCGAAGGCGGTGCAGTTCAACGCTTCCGAAATACCCGCGGCCAGAAACGCCGAGCGCTGCGCCGGGTCGGCGGCATCGACCGCGGAAAAGGCGGTGATGAGACCGAAGATGGTGCCCATGAGTCCCATCAGCGTCGATACGTTGGCGAGCATCGCGAGATAGGGAAGGCGGCGCGATAGGGGCGGCAGCACGATGGTGGCGGCACCGTCGGACGCGTTCAGCAGCCTCTGCTCGTCATCCGCGTCGCCGCGCTGCAGAATCGCGTGCGCGACCTTGCCGACGGGAGACTTGACGCGCCGGCAGAGATCCGCCGCCGCGGACATGTCACCCTTGGCGATCTTCGCGGTGAGGTCGTTGGTGAACTTTTCGCAGTTCACCGCACCCGCGCGCCCGATCACCCAGAAGCGTTCCAGTACGAACGCCATGATCACCACACCCACGGCGAGGATGAAGTACATGTACGTACCCCCCGCCTTGAAGAACTGTGCAAAGGTTGCAAGCAGATTCATGTCTCACTCCTCCTTGAGATGCGCGGGTGTACCCGCGACACACACGCGATCCGGCGCCCGAAGTAAGCGCGCCAGCTCGGCGGTATTCTTGCGATACAGCTTGCCGATTCCGTCGCGATAACGGCGATTGTCGCGCGACGTAATGAACAACACCTGCGGTACGGCGATTTCACCTTCGATGGTGATGGCGTCGATGGTGCGCATCGCGCCCGCCGGCTTCTTAGGTGAAGCTTTCTCATCAGCGGCACGGGCGGGCGCGAAAATGCCAGCTACCACGACCGCAACGGCTACCAAACCGACTTTCATTATTCTCCTAAGGCTGCTTCGGCGCATTCCCCGATGCCGTCACCTTCGCGCCGAAGCGCGCCGCCAAATCGTCCGGGTCGTCGCTCGCCACTTGCTTGTACTTGGCGAACCACTCCCGCCCGGCCGCTTCGTCGAAGAAATAGAACGCTTCCACGATGGCCATGTTGTACAAGGCACCGGGCAGCTGGTTGTCGATCGACAACGCGTTCTTGAAGTGCGCGCGCGCTTCCACCGGACGACCCGCGTGCAAGAGCGCGATGCCATAGTTGTTGTGGTTGGCCGCACTGGAGTCGTCGGCGTCGAGCGCCTGCTGGGCGCTGGCGAGCGCCGACTTGGGATCCTGGCCGCGCAAGGTCAGGTACGCGCGCGCGCTTTGCGCCGCTTCCGATTCCGCCCCGCACTGCGCGAGCACCGCGTCGGCGCGAGCCGCGTCACCGGCGGCGTCGAGCTGCAGCGCCAAGGCTGCCTTGATTTCATCCGAAGTCTGCGGATTGCGCGCCACGAATCCATCGAGCAGATCCACCCCCTGCGCGAACATGCCGGCGTCGTAGTAGAGCTTGGAGAGCAGTGCGGCCGCGGGCTCGTACGATCCGTCGACCGCGAGCGACTTCTGTAGGTACTGCATCGCGAGCGCGGACGAATCCGCCGCGGCATACAGCTCACCCATACGGAATGCCCAGTACGGCTCGTTGGGCGCGAGCGCGAATTTGGCGCGCGTCGACGTCAACTCGTCGATGGCCTGTTCCGGCTTCATGCTCCGGGCGTCGTCGCCGGGTGTTCCCATTCCGGGCAGCGAGCCGCACCCCGCGGTTGCGGCCAGCCACATCCCGGCGAGCGCCCAATATGCGATTCGTTTCGCCATGAACGGTGTCGTTGTTCCCAATGATTTCCGGGTGGGGTCGAGAGGTGTCGACCCAATGCAACTACGCAAGGCCCGTTCCTTCCGCGACGTCATTGTAGGCTCGAGCGTCATTTCGACCCCGTCTCCGCGGGGGGTTTGGCCGCCACCAGCGGGTGTTCGGCGGACGGCTGGAACAGGAACTTTTGCGCGAGGCGCGGCCAAAGGGCGTCGCGCGTGCGCGCAATCCAACCGCCCGGGTCGTCCTTCTCGCTGCGCGTCTGCGTCAAGAGGTCAGACCACACGTCTTCGCCGCGGTCGTAGAACTCCCAGCTCTGCTGATTGATGACGTCGTCGTAGGCGAGGAGGTCGTCGCCGCTCAAGTCCTGGGGGCGCTCGCTCGCGGCCAATGCGTCGCCGAACTCGATCAATGACTGTCCGATGCGGTGTGCGGCGGCGCGCGTGTACTGCGCATCGCCGTGCGACGAGCATTTATTGTAGAGCTCGAGTGTCGACTCGAGTTTGGCCTTCTTCTTTTCCAGCGACTTGGGTAGCGGCTGAGTGAGCTTCATGCCCGCGTATTCGGCGTGGGCTTCCTCGGCCGTCAGATAGTCGACCTGGGCCATGATCGCGGGGGACGCGAGCTCGGGGTGCTCCTTGGCGAGACTCAAGTATGCCTGCAGGTCGCTCGCGGGCGGCGTTGCTTTCGCACCCTTCTTCGCCGGTGCCGCGAACAGCGCCGACAGTTTGCCGGTTCCGGACGAAACCCCCGCCAGTTCCTTTTGCGCGCGGTTGGCGCGAATCTCCATTACGGTTTCGGTCTCGCCGGGGAAGCGCTCGAGGAAGAGCGTGCGCATTTTCTCCGCTCCGGCCTCGTCCTTGGCGGCGGCGAGCAGCTCGGAGGCCTTGAGCAATGCTGCGGGCGCGTCCGGATCTGCCGCGTAGCTGCGCGAGAAGCGTTCGTAGGCGTCGGCGGCCGCGCGCGCGTTGCCGGATTTTTCGTGCGCTTGCGCAATCTGGACGGTGGCGTCGCGGGCGTACTCGCTCTTGGGATACGCAATCAGCAATTGCTCCCACTGTGCGGCCGCGTCGGCGTAGCTCTGCTTTTCGGCGTATCCGAGCCCTGCTCGATAGAGCGACAAGTCGGCGTACGGGAACGACGGCCAGTCGCGCGCGATGCGCGCGAACAGCGGTGCCGCGTCGTCATTGCCTTTCTCCTTGGCCACCGCTTCGGCGTGCTTGAAGTAGCACACTGGGATCGCCTTTTGGAGCGATGTCGCGAGCGTGTCTTGCTTGGCCGTGCGCGCGAGTGCGAGTGCTTTTTCGTAGGCGGTTCCCGCCTGGTCGAATTCGCCGCGGCGATAGCGCGCGTCACCGGCCATGCGCACGGCCTTGGGCGCGCGCGCGTCGACCGGAAAGCGGTCGCCAAAGAGCAGCAGTGCGGTCGACGCGTCTTCGTACCAGCCGTGTGCGTAAGCCACGTTGCCGCCGCGCCACACGACGTCCGCGCAGCGCGGGTCGGAGGGATAGCGCCGCGTGAACTCCTTGCACGAGCTCAACAGCACCGTGCCCAGCGAGTCCGCGCGCACCTTGCTACTCGTGGATGGCACGCTCGAGTACCATGTGTCGGTGACGGCGACGTGTTGCCACGCCGCTTCGACCGCCAAGCCGGCCGAGTCGCTCTTTGCCGCCGCGCCGAAGTGCGCGAGCGAGCTCTTATAGTCCTGCAAGCGCGCCGCCGCTTCGCCCGCGACGAAGTGGATGCGGTCGGCATCCGCCGCCGCGGGCCAGTGCTGCAAGTAGGTTTCGTAGGTTCCGAGCGCGGCCTTCCAGTGCGTCGGGTCGTTGCTGTGACGCGCGAGCTGGTGCTGGTGCGCGGCGCTCTCGCGGTACGCGCCCTGCGCGAAGGACTGCGCGCGCCCGTGCAGCTTCTCGTCGTTGTTGGCCTTCCACCACGCGGATCCGGGCAGCAGGCGTGCCGCCGCGGACAGCTTGGCTTCGCGCGCCGCGTCGGGCTTGTTCCAGCTCTTGTACGTCTCCGCCATGCGGTCGACGACGTCCATCGCGTCGGCGGACTGCGGGTAGCGCTCGAGCCACAGCTGGTCGCACGCCACCGCTTCTTCGTAGAGGCTGTGGCTGCGCATCAGATGGCCCAGCGAGAGCAGCACGCGCGACTCGTAGTCGCGCGCGCCCACGGTGGCGAAGTAATCCTTGAAGGCCGGGGCGCCGCCGGCGCGCGCGAGCGAGTGCACCAGGTACTCTTCCGCTTCGTCGCGCAGATCCATCTGCTGGGCGATGTCGCTGTTGTGCGCGTAATGGTCGATCAAGCGCCGGAACGCGTCGGTGGCCTCGTCGAAGCGGTCCTCCTCGAAATGCGCCCAGCCGAGCTTGTAGAGCGCGATGGCGGTGTGCGCGGCGTCGGAGCCGCGCGCCGCTTCGACGAAAAAGGGCACGCAGCCGGCGTAATCTTCGCGGTCGAAATGATCGCTGCCCAGGCGCAGCCACGCTTCTTGCGCGTCGGGCGAATGGGGATAGCGCTGCACCAGCTGCGTCAGATACTCCGCGGCTTCGGGTTGGCCGTCGTCGGAGAGAATCATGCCCAGGTTGAAGAGCACCGTGTCGCGGTGCGGGAAGCTCGGGTCTTCGGCGAGAATGGATCGGTACAGCGAAACCGCGGGCGCGTAGTCGACGAAGGGCGCCATGGTGCGATTCGACATTTGCTCGGCCGACGGCGCTTGGCCCAAGAAGCGTTTCATCTCGGCTTGGAACTCGTCGCGCGCGTGCATGAGCTCGAGGTCGGCCAGGCGGAAACGTGTCTCGCCCCGCGCCACACTGTTCGGATAGCGCTGCAAGAACCCGCGCAGGCGCTCCACCGCGCGCGCGCGCAGCGGCGTAATCGCCAGGCTGTCGGCGTTGGGCGCGGTGGTAAAGGCAGCATCGACGGCGAGCTCGTACGACGCGTCGATCAAACGGTAATCGATGGCCTCGCGTTCGCCGTCCAGCTTGGCGCGGCCGCGCTGGGCGACCGAACGAGCCACCTCGCTGCGGACGTTCTTCTCGACCGCGATGAGCGAATCCACGCGGCTGGCGAGGATGTCGCGGCGCGCGAGGGCGCGCGCCAATGCAGGGTCGTGGTGCGCGGCGGCCAGGGTGGAGTCGAGGACGGCAACGATGTGGCGCGCTTTCCACAGCTCGGCGCCGAGCTCGGCGCGCAGCACGTGGCTGTCGTCGGCCAAGCGCGGCCGCCAAATGTGCGCGTAGGAGCTGTCGATGAGCTCGGTGGCGCGACGGCCGAAGAACGAAACGTAGGTGTGGGCATCGTCGATGAGCGCGCGCTCGTCGGAGAGAACCCGGGCGGTCGGCGGGAAGCCGGCGGGGAAGCGCTCGGGGCGCTCGCGCTGCGGGCCGTCGACCCAGAAATGGCGCAACGCGTCGGAGAAGATGGCGTCGCGCTCGAGGTCGTGCAGCATCGTCTCGCTGCGCACGGCGACTTGGCGCTTGGCAGCGTCGCGCGCGAGCTCGAGCTGGTGGAGGGCGGCGTTCATGCGCACCAACAAGCTGTCGAGCGACGAGGCCGCGCGCGCGAGCTCGGCTTCGGTAGCGCTGGCTTGCGCGCGGCCGTCCTGCAGGTAAGCGAGGCGCCGCTCGCTATCCGCGCGCATCTCCGCAATGCGCATCTCATGCTGGGCGAGGGCTGCGTGTGCGCGTCGCCGCGCGCCGCCGGCATTGCTCACGCGCGTCCAGTCGTCGGCGGTGGGTGCGTAACGGTGCAGCGCGGCGGTCGAGTCCCAGGCAACGGCGGGCACGATCCCCGAGGGCCACACGGTCTCGCCGAATGACGGCCCCGGGTCGAGCGTGGGGCTCGTGCGCAAATCGGTGGAGGCGGATGCCAATGCGGCGATGTGGGCGAGTATCGCATCCGATGCGAGCCGAATCTCGTCGGTCCAACGGCTCGGATTCTCCCACACCGTCCACGCATCACCACCCTCGGCATGGGTCTCCAAATACGTCAGTGCTTCGTGCTCGTCGATCCAGCTGTCCTCGGCGGATTCGGCGTAGCGCAGTGCTGCGTGCCAGAAGCCGTTGTCGAGTGCCAAGTCGGCGAGTGCCAGCTTGACACCGCGCGGTGAATCCTTCTTGTCGCGGACCAGCGTGTTCGACAGGAGTGCGCGCGCCGTCGCGGTATCGCCTTTTTCGGTCGCGATCGACGCCATCATCTCGGCGGCATCCGCCGCGTAGCGGCTCGCCGCGGGCACGCGGCGCAAGAGGTCGCCCGCGTCGCGTTCTTGTGCAACGCGCGCGGCCGCAAGCTGGATCAACGCCGCGCCCACCAGGTCGGACTCGAGCGCGTTGCGCGGTGTCAGCGACGCCAATCGCTCCCAATCGCGCGACGGATCGCCGCCGCCGGCGCGCCGCGCGAGCGCTTGCAGATAGAGGTGTACGGACGCGAGTGTGCTCGCCGGCTGGGATTGCTCGAGGAGCGCGAGTGCGTCGCCGGCGCGCCCGCCCTCCAACAAAAGCGAGGCGCTCATTTCCACCGCACCCGGAAACGCGGGGGGCGCGACGGCCGTGGAGCTGGGAGTGGCGCCGAGCTGCGAGCGTTGCACCAGCTCGCAGTAGCGGATCCATTG
>JAICFA010000109.1 GCA_025923935.1 Candidatus Krumholzibacteriia bacterium | reverse complement strand
GGGGAGAGTTCCCCGGTTCCACGCGCTCGCTGCTTCGTAGAAGATCCCGCCGTAGATGTCCTTGAACGTCAGCCACGACGCCTGCGAGTTGATTTGGCGCCAAATCGGGAAGCGATACGTCGCACTCGCCAAGGCTCCTTTGCGCCCGCCGATCGAGTAATAGGTGTAGCCGCGCAAGCGGTCCATACCGCCCATGTACACCCAGAAGAAGTCGTCGACGTCCTTATCGATAACGGACGCGAACGCGCGCAGCTGCAGCGTGTGGCGCCAACCCGGCAGCGGCAAATACTCTTTGTAGTCGATGGTGTACTGGCCGAACCGGTTCTCGGTGAAATCGGGATTGACGCCGTATTCGAACTGGCCGCTCTCGAACAGCTCGTCCATGGCGTACATCACTTCGACCATCCACTCGCGGCCGCCGCGCGGATTGATGTCGGCGTCCACCAGCCGCCGGATCGACTTGTAGCTCCAGCGCGCGCGCGCTTCGTTGCCGACGAAGTAGCGCCAGCCGACGGGCTGCTCGGGCGCGCGCGGTGCGGTCGGATCCTCCAGCGGCGTGTACTCCGGCTCGAGGAAGATGTTGTACTCGCTGTGATTCCACCACAGTTGGAATTCGTTGCGCTTGGTCAGGCTGTAACGGTCTTCGAACTCCAGGCGAACCCCGAGGTCGGCCGACCACACATCGTAGCGATAGTCGATGAAGTAGTAGCGGTCGAACTCTTCCAGGGGAAACTGATCTTCGTACTTCTGGCGAACTTTGTAGTACTCCATGAAAATCACCGGGAAGAGCTTGCGCAGCTCGAAGTCGAAGATGAGGTCGAACTCGCCGTCGGTTCCGTACGATCCGCCGAAGAATAAACTCTGCCGGTCGAGAATCTCGTTGCTCGCCACGAACACGCCCAAGCGCGGCGTGCCGTCCCAAATCATGAAGCGCGGGAAGAACTGGAATCCGGTGTAGTCCCACTTGTACGGCTTGGGCTCGTGGTCGGGATTCTTCAACCCGACGCCGGTCGGCTCGGTTGCCATTCCGTTGGTCCCGCCGCCGGGCATGGGAACGAGCGACGGCTGCACGCCCTCTTGCGACGCGTCCTGTGCGGTTTCCGCCGTGCTCTCCGTCGGCGCCGTTCCGCCTTCCACCTCCGGTGCCACCGCGGTCTCGACGCGCTCCACGCCGATCGCGTCCGCCAGCCCCACCGAGCCCAGCGCCGTTTTCAACGTGCGGCAATCGTCGAGGTCGCTCAAGAATCGCTCCGCGTACGAATCCGATGTCAAGGTTGCGACCGGCGTGCCGCTGGGGACCGTCATGGCGCGGTAGCCGTCGGCGGTGTACTCGGAGTACACCAGCGTTCCGTCGCGCGCGAGGTCGGGCATGAACGCCCCACCCACCACGTTCGTCAGCTGGACGAATTCGCCGGAACCATCCTGCCGGTAAATATTGAAAATCCCGGTGCGATCGGACGCGAACACGATGCCGGCGCCGTCGGGGGTCCAGCGCGCGTCGCGCTCGTCGTTGGTGGTCCGGACTTCGTAGCGAAAGTCGCTGCCATCCGCCGCTGTCGACGCGATATCGCGCGTTCCCTTTTCGAAAATGCCAAACAGAATGCGCGACCCGTCGGGCGAGTACTGCGGCGAGTACAGCTGCACGCCACTCACCGGCTTGCGAATCTCGCGCACATTGCCGCCATCGGCGTTCATGGTGACCAGGCGGTGGGCACCGTCCCGGTTGACGACGCACACGATGGTGCGTCCGTCGGGCGACCACTGCGGCTCGGCCGCGCGCATCTTGTGCGTGAGCCGCTGCTCTTTCTTGCTGGCAATATGGTAAGTGTATAAGTCGGTCAGCTCGGCGGCGTACACGTTCGCGCGGGTGTGCTTGGCGTAGAGCAGCGTCTTGCCGTCCGGCGAGAACACGCCGCGCGACGACACCCCGCCCTGAACGTCCTCGAGGTCGCCCTTGCGATCGGATATATAGAGGGACGTGCTGGCGAAGTCGCTGCCCTTGTTGGAAAGCAGCGCGATATGCGTTCCGTCCGGGCTGAACGCCGGATCGAGCGTCATGAACCCGTCGTCGGAAAGAACGTCGCCTTCGCGCGGATGCGCGCGGGGCTCGACCAGCATTTGGTCGTAGCGTTCGCGCAGATACCCCTTCCAATCTTTATAGAGCTCCTTGCCGCTCTTGCCGGTGGACTTGATCAGTGCGCCGTCGATTGTGAGCCGGTACCAATTCCCCATGTAGTCGCTGGTTTTCTTGATCGATTCCGGTCCGTAGGTGGCAGCGATGTAGCGCACCAGTCCGTAGCCGTGGTCGTACGCTTGCTCGTTCCCCAAGCTGCGGTGGCCCAGAAAACCCATCTCGTCGTAGCTCAGCATTTTGTCTTGGACCACGGCCGAGCGCAGGATCATGTCGCGGTGGGTGTCCCAGCAGTCGAATTGCTCGTTGGGCGCTTGATACTGTGCGACCCCTTCCGCCCACCACGCCGGCACCACCGTGCCGGTGATCGGATACGACACGATGATGTCGGGATAACCGGTGATGACGTCCGGCCGCTTTTCCGATTCGAAATCGACCGCCTGAAAGTAGATGGCCGGGATGCGCAGCGGCATCTTCATCGAGGTCTGGATGGACACGATGTGCGTGAACTCGTGCGTGATCACGTTGCGCAGCCACTGGGTCGTGCCGCGCAGGTGGAACTCCAGATTGGTCGCCCAGATCTCGATCTTGTTGTCGTAATAGTAGGCCGCACCGTTGGCGTAGTCCTCGGTGTCGAGGATGACGATGTGAACCCGGCCCGGCTCGTACTGGTACAGATCGACGATGGGTTGGTAGATGGACTCCGCGATGCGCGCCGCTTCCGCGCCCGTCCATTCGGCACCTTCGTGAAAGTGCACGTCGAAGTGCTCGGTGGAGATCGTCTTCCACTGCAGGCCGGGGTCGACGCCGGCACGCGCGGTTACTACGGCCAGCACGATCAGGAACGCGGCGAACGGAACGATGCGTAGGACACAACGTGGCAACGGCATTTGATCTTTAGAAAAGGGGAGGTGGACGAGCCTGCGCAAACTTTTTGTAGCTAACAATTTAGCCCGTCCCGGCGGCGCCTGTCAATTCTCCTTTTTTTCTTTCCCGCGCGCTCGCTCGAGGGCGTTAAATCTGGTGACGAAATTCGGGCTCGTCTCTACACTCGCGGCAACGAAGGGACCTCGATGTCGAACTCGCTCATCCTGTTGCTCGTCTCCGGCGTCATCCTGGGTTTTCTCGCCGGCTGGCTCGCCGCGCGCGCGCGCGCGGCCGGGTCACGCTCCCAGCGCGACGCCCTCACCGACCTCCAGATCCAGAACGCGCGGCTGGAAAGCGCCCTCGCGCAAGAGCGTGACTCCGAGGCCCGCCTTTCGAATGCATTCAAGGCGCTGTCGGCCGAAGCTCTGAAGTCGAGCAACGAGTCGTTCCTCGAATTGGCGCGCACCACGCTCGAAAAATACCAGCAAGGCGCCAAGAACGACCTCGATTCCAAGGCCAAGTCGGTGGAGGAGTTCGTAAAACCGCTCAAGGAGTCGCTGGCCAAGGTCAACACCCAGATCGAAGAGATCGAAAAGACGCGGCGCCAGGATTACGGCGCCTTGTCGCAGCACTTGACCGGCCTGCGTGCCGAAACCACCCTGCTCAACGCCGAGACCCAGAACCTCACCAACGCGCTTCGTACCCCCGTCGTGCGGGGACGTTGGGGCGAGATCCAGCTGCGCAAGGTGGTCGAGCTGGCGGGGATGCTGGAATACTGCGACTTCGTCGAGCAGCCTGTAGTCGACGGCAACGATGGCCGCCTTCGCCCCGACCTCGTCGTCAATCTGCCGGGCGGCAAGAACGTCGTGGTCGATTCCAAAGTTCCGCTCGAGTCGTTCCTCAAGGCCGGCGAGGCAGGCGACCTCGAATCGGCGCGACACTTCATGAAGGACCACGCGCGCCAGATTCGCGTGCACATCGGCAAGCTGCGCGCGAAGTCGTACTGGGATCAGTTCGAGTCGACGCCGGAGTTCGTGGTCATGTTCTTGCCCGGCGAAAACTTCTTCTCCGCAGCACTCGAGCACGAGCCGGGGTTGATCGAAGAGGGCGTCTCCCAAAACGTCATCATCGCGACTCCGACCACCTTGATTGCGCTGTTGCGCTCGGTCGCGTACGGATGGAAGCAGGAAAAAATCGCGGAGAGCGCGGAAGAGATCAAGCAGCTCGGCACCGATCTCTACAATCGCATGCGCGTGCTCGCGCAGCACATCGACAACGTGGGCAAAGGACTGAGTAAGTCGGTGGGCGCGTACAACGAGGCGGTCGGGTCCTTGGAGGCAAGTGTGCTGCCCGCCGCTCGCAAGTTCCCCGAACTGGGCGTAACCGGCCGGCAAGAAATCCCGAGACTCACTCCGGTGGAGCGAACGCCGCGGGTGATTCAGTCACCGGAGCTAACACTCTTCACGGTACCGGAGAAGCGAAAACCAGCCGAGAAGTAAGGCCGATACGATCGTTCCCTCGACGCGATTTTCGTCGCTCGACCAAGACACGATTTTGCGATTCATCGAGCGACGGTATGAGCGGAGGGGGACGATCGTGTCGGCCTGAATAGGGCGATCGTATCGGTCATCGTGCCAGGTATCCTCCGTCGACCGCGTAGTAAGCGCCCGTGACGAACGACGCTTTCGATGAGCACAGCCATACCACGAGCTCGGCCACTTCTTCGGGTTTTCCCAGCCGGCCCATCGGGTGCAGGGCGACGAGCGCATCGTAGGCGCGCTGGTTCTCCTCCAACGACTTGATCAATGGCGTGTGAATGAACGCCGGGCCGATGGAGTTGACGCGCACGTTTTGTGTCGCATACTCGAGCGCCGCGTTCTTGGAGAGACCGACCACACCGTGCTTGGCCGCGACATAACCGCTCGAGTTCGCGAATCCGACCTGGCCCAAGATCGACGCGACGTTAACGATCGCTCCTCCGCCCGACTTGAGCATCGCGGGAATCTGGTGCTTCATGCCGTAGAATACGCCCGACAAGTTGATCGCAATCACCCGATTCCACCCGTCGATCGACATGTCCGCGGTCGCGTTCTGTTCTCCGCCGATACCGGCGTTGTTGCACGCGCAGTCAAGCTGTCCGAATTTTTCGATGGCGGTGTTGACGGCCTTCTCACTGTCCGCCGGGTTGCTCACGTCCGAGCGAACGAAGACGACGTCGCCGCCGCCCGCGCGCATCGCTTCCCGTGTTGCTTCGCCGTGCTCGGCGTCCAAATCGGACAACACGACGGCGGCACCTTCGCGCACGAAACACTCGGCGATCGCCTTGCCGATGCCCGACGCCGCGCCGGTGACCAGCGCTACTTTTCCTCGAACCATCATCGCGACACCTCCCGACCGTGTTTCTTGGGCTTGAAGTACTCCTGCACGAACTCGACAAAGCCGACCGCGGCGCGCGGCAGCGTGCGGTTCTTGCGCAAGTAGAGGGTGACGTCCTGGCTCATCATGAGAGGCGGCACGTCGAGTCGGACGAGCTGGCCGCGGCGAATCTCCGACGCCACCGCCATCTCGGGAAGAAATCCGAGGCCCATGCCCGCCATCACCATGTGCTTGATGGTCGCGGCGTTGGTCGACTCCACCACATAACGGACCGAAATCGCCATGCGCTTGAAGAGCGCGTCGATCATGGCACGCGTGTGCATGCCTTCGTGATACCCGACGAAGGGGTGCGCTTCGAGGTCACGCGGACTGACTTGTGCCGCGCGCGTCAACGGGTGCCCAGGTGGAGCCACGATGAACAGTTTCTGGCGGGTCAGCGGCAGCGCGTTGAGGTCGGGATACGATCGCTCCCACGGAACTACCGCCAAATCGGTCTTCCCTTGAATGAGCTGGTCCATGACGCGCTCCGATTCGCGAAAGTCGATATGGATGCGAACGTCGGGATATTTCGCCCGGTACGCCGTGAGGATCTCCGGCAGCACGTAGATGCCGATGCTGTTGACGGTCCCCACACTCACCGCTCCCGCCAGCACGCGGTCGCTTTGGCGAAAGTCGGAGATCAGCTGGTCGACGTCGGCGAAGATTCTCTCCGCCACCGAGAAGGCGCGCTGGCCGGCGTCGGTCAGCACCACCCCGGCGCTGCGCCGGTCGAAGAGGCGCGCTCCCAGCGACGTCTCGAGCGCCCGGATTTGAACGCTCAACGCCGACTGCGAAACCAGGAGCTCCCGCGCCGCTCGAGTAAAGCTACCGTGGCGGGCAACCTCATAGAAGTAATGAAGATGATTCAGATTAATGGAAGCCATATGTTTTTATTATGGCGCAAATATACATTTTCTATTTTACGAATATCAAGACCATAGATACATTCATTTCCGAAGCCGGTACCGCGGGAGTGAACATGCGGCAACCGTTCGGATGATAGATGGGTTGAGGCGACCGGTATCGGCTTCACCGAATTTATCCGCAAAGCAGCCAGGAAGAGGAAGCGGCGCGAACCTAGTCCCAGAGTCCCAGAACGCGCCTTTCTTCAAGTCCCCACCAGAGGAAGGCAGCTTGTCGCAAGGCCGGCTGCCTTCCGCCACATTCAAGACGACACAAATCGAGTCCGACCACGGGCTCCCGAAAGCGGGAGCCCGTATTTTTTACCTAGCGTGACGCGGGGCTCAAGTCCGACTCCATAACGCGAGAAGCGAATTCACGTTTACTCGATCCAGCGGCCCGGCGTAGAGTTGCGAACCGGCACCTCTCCCCCGCCGGAGGCGTCGCTCAAATTTCCACTATGCGATCTGTTCTCATCCTACTCAGCGTGCCGGCGTGCGTCATCGCGGCGCTGGCGCTGGCCGAACCGCAGCAGGAAATCCCGAGCGGCCAGCCGATGCGCCCCAATCCCATCCCGGAGATCAACGGGATGGTGTTCGTGCCCGCCGGCGAATTCTTGATGGGAAGCACTGCGAGCGAGATCCTGAAGCAAGCCGAAGTCGACGAGTTCCCGCAGCGCAAGCTCTTCGTCGACGACTTCTACATCGACGTCCACGAAGTCACCAACGCGCAATACAAGGTCTATCTCGATTCCACCCGGGTGGACGCACCGCCGCGGTGGATCAACGGCAACTACGGCTTGGGCGAAGACGGCTTGCCCGTGATCAGCATCACCTGGGACGAAGCCGCCGCGTACGCAAAATGGATGGACAAGCGACTGCCGACAGAAGCGGAATGGGAGAAGGCGGCGCGCGGCACCGACGGCCGCACCTTTCCGTGGGGCGAAGGATTCGACCGCGCATTGACCAACAACGGTGACGCGCTCTTGCCCATCATGAACTATCCCGCCGGTGTCAGTCCGTACGGCTGCTTCGATATGGCCGGCAACGCCGCGGAATGGGTCGACGGGTGGTATGAAGCATACCCCCGCGGGCCGAACGACGTTTTGCCCAAGGGAGTTCCCGACCGCCACGAGGTTTTCAGCCGCGAGCGCCACGTCTACCGCGGCGGCTCCTGGAACACGTTCTCGAAATACCTGCGCTGCGCCAACCGCGAGCACACGTCCTCGGACATGCGCTGGGTGTACGTTGGCTTTCGTTGTGCGCAAGATCCCCCCTGGAAAACGAAGCCCTAGCCCAGCGGGAAGGGCCCCCAATGTGCGATAATTGAGGGGCCCCCGGCGCCGTGCGCGCCGTATGCAAAGGAGTAGCTCCCATGATCCGCAGCCGATGGTGCTCCAAGTTTTTTTTGGCAGGCGTGATGCTGGCCGCCCTGGCCTTCGCCGCGTGCGACAGCTCGACCGACGGTGATGCGTCGGATGACATCGCCACGCGCGAGCAGAAGATCGACATCGAAGACGCCTACGGCGGCTTCAACACGGCCGACGAAGCCCCGGCCTTCAACGATCCGTACTTGATCAACCACTACAACGCCGATGGCAACCTGGCCATCGTCGACAACGTCGACACCACGCGCGTCGACCGGCGCCGCCCGCGCTTCCTCATGATCACGTGGGGCAACCTGCGCGACGACTCCTTGGTCAGTGCGTCCACCGACTGGACCGGCGGCCTGTGTGCCGAAAACGGCGTTATTCGCGCCGTGCGCACCATTCGCTTCGAACGCAACGACCACTTGGAACCGCGCACGTCGCGCGAGTGCGTCCAATGGGTGTCGCACACGCAGCCGGATTTCGACGGCGTCATCGTCGCGCTCTTCAAGACGACCGACTGCGACTCGCTCACCGACCCGGCGGTGATCGACACGCTGTGCGAGGGCCCGCCGCTCTCGCTCACCTTCAAGACCGGTCCCTTGACGATCACGTTCTCCGAAGACGAGCTCGCCGGCTTGCACCGCGTGATTCCGGTCGACGACGCTGGCAACGCGGTCGCGTTCAACGTCATTCAGGGACGGCCCGATATCTGCCGCCAAGGTTTCTTGGCCGGACAATGGCGGCCCGCGCCGGAGCGACAGGACAACGGCGTACAAGGGTTCTTCCGTGGCCAGTGGGTGTCGGAAAGCGGCATGCACCGCGGACACCTGCGCGGTGTGTACGGCGTCAACCGCCACGACGAGCACGTCTTCTTCGGCAAGTGGATCGTCGAGGACGGCCGCTTCCACGGTCTATTGATCGGCAGGTACGGTGTGGCGGACCGGACGCGCGGCGGCGAGAACGGTTGGTTCGAAGGTGTGTGGGTATCGCGCAACCTAGCCGCGGCCGGTGGGCTGCGCGGTGTGTGGGGAACGGGAGACGATTCCAAGGAAGGCGGATTCTTCCGCGGCGCGTGGCGCCAGCGCTGCTACCACTAAGCCGGCATCATTGCCGGCGTAGCCAAACGCCCCCGCGCAGCGAAACTCGCGGGGGCGTTTTTTATCGCAGCACCTTGAACGCGTGGCGCCAGTCGTTGCGCAAGAAGCCCGGGATGCACCACAGCACCGCCAGTGGCTCGATGGCGCGCGCGCTTACCACCGATCCCATGTCGTCGACCTCCCAGCCGAACTCCACCAGGATCTTGGTGACCAATGTCTTGGCATCGGCGTCGTCGCCGCAGATAAACATGGTGGGCGGGCCGCCGGCGAGCTTCGGATTCACCATCAGCTCGGAGCCCACACAGCTGAACGCCTTGACGAAGCGCGCGCCCGAGAACTCGCGCTGCAGCCGCTCCATCAAGGACTCGTCGTCGTCGGTGAAATAGTTCAACACGCCGTTCTTGGGTGCCGAGTCCTCGATGGGATTGGTGGTGTCGATGATGACCTTCCCCTCGATTTGATCCTCGTCGGCGTCGCGCAACACATCCGCCGCCGCGGCTCCTTTGACCGCCAGCACCAGGATCTCGCCGAACTTGGCCGCGTCGGCGAAGCTGCCCGCCTT
>JAICFA010000108.1 GCA_025923935.1 Candidatus Krumholzibacteriia bacterium | reverse complement strand
GCCGGGGACTTCTCCTCGGCCGGGATGTCGGTGACGACAGCCTCGGTGGTGAGCAGCATGGCGGCAACGCTGGCCGCGTTCTGCAACGCGGAGCGCGTCACCTTGGTCGGGTCGACAATACCCGCCTTGAACATGTCGACGTACTCACCGGTGGCCGCGTTGTAACCGATCGCGTCGACCTGCTTGAGCACGTGCTCGACGATGAGCGATCCTTCCGCGCCGGCATTCAACGCGATCTGGCGAAGCGGTGCTTCCAGCGCACGACGGATGATCTCGACGCCGATGGCCGAATCACCGCTCTCCTTGACCTTGTCGAGTACCTTGGAGGCACGCAGGAGCGCGATGCCGCCACCCTGCACGATGCCCTCATCCATGGCCGCACGGGTCGCTTCCTTGGCGTCCTCGACGCGTGCCTTTTTCTCCTTCATCTCGACTTCCGTCGCAGCACCGACATTGATCACCGCAACGCCGCCGGCCAGCTTGGCCAAGCGCTCCTGCAGCTTCTCTTTGTCGTACTCCGACGTCGTCTCTTCGATCTGACGGCGGAGCTGGCTCACGCGCGACTTGATGTCGGCCGGCTTGCCCGCGCCCTCGACGACCGTCGTGTTGTCCTTGTCGATGGTGATGCGCTTGGCTTCGCCGAGGTCGGAAAGCTGCGCGTTCTCGAGCTTGAAGCCGGCTTCTTCGGAGATCACGCGACCGTTGGTGAGGATCGCGATATCTTCGAGCATGGCCTTACGGCGATCACCGAAGCCGGGTGCCTTGACCGCACACACCTGCAGCGTGCCGCGCAGCTTGTTGACGACCAACGTCGCCAACGCCTCGCCCTCGACATCCTCGGCGATGATCAACAGCTGACGGCCCTGCTGTGCGACCTTCTCGAGAATCGGGAGCAGGTCCTTCATCGACGTGATTTTCTTGTCGTAGATGAGGATCTTGGCGGTGTCGAGCTCGACTTCCATGCGCTCGGGATTGGTCACGAAGTACGGCGAGAGGTAGCCGCGGTCGAACTGCATGCCCTCGACCACGTCCAGCGTCGTCTCCATGCCGCGCGCCTCTTCCACCGTGATCACACCGTCCTTGCCCACCTTCGCGAACGCGTCCGCGATCAGCTTGCCGATCTCGGGGTCGTTGTTGGCGCTGATGGTCGCGACGCTGCCGATCTCGTCGTCCTTGACCGGCTTGCTCTTCGTCTTGAGCTCTTCCACGACGGCGTCGACGGCCTTCTGGATGCCCTTCTTGATGTACATGGGGTTGGCACCGGCGGTGACGTTCTTGATGCCTTCCTTGATGATCGCCTGCGCGAGAATGGTCGCGGTGGTGGTTCCGTCGCCGGCGACGTCCTGCGTCTTGGTGGCAACTTCCTTCACCATCTGCGCGCCCATGTTCTCGTACGGATCTTCGAGCTCGATCTCCTTGGCAATGGTAACGCCGTCGTTGGTGACGGTCGGGCTACCGAATTTCTTGTCGAGCACGACGTTGCGGCCCTTCGGACCGAGCGTGATGCGCACTGCGTTGGCTAGCTTGTCGACGCCGGCGCGAAGCTTCTCGCGGGCTTCGGCGTCGTAGATCAACTGCTTCGGCATGTGATTTTCTCCTTATGAAATGTTGGGGACGTTGAATTAGAGGATCGCCAAGATCTCGTCTTCTTTCATGACGAGGTACTTGGTGCTTTCGATTTCGATCTCATTACCGGCGTACTTGGCAAACAAGACGCGGTCGCCGGTCTTGACTTCGGGCTCGATGCGATCGCCGGAATTGGTGCGACGTCCCTTGCCGACCGCCACCACTTCGCCCTCTTGCGGGCGTTCCTTCGCGGTGTCGGGGATGATGATGCCGCCCTTCTTCTTATCTTCTTGCTCTAGGAGCCGCACGATGACGCGGTCGCCGAGTGGAACCATCTTCATAACTGCCTCCTTGGGTTCGGTTCGAGGTGCGTTGATGTTTTGATGAATAGAAGTACGAATTGGCAATCGTTGAGGTCGACTGCTAACTGAGGGCAGATTACTAAGGATAAAGCGCGCTTTCAAGTGAAAAGTTTCTCGTCGCCGCCTACCGTTTGCCGGAACGAGAATCGCGGGCGCCTTAGGCAGCGAGGTTATAGCGAACGATCGAGGCCAGCCCGAGTAGGGTTAAGTCATCTTGCAGCAACGTATTGGCGGGAAGCCACGGCACCACTCGAGGGACGTCTCCGCCGGTGGCGAGGCGCGGAAGGCGACGCCGGCTCCCCTTCTCGAGCAGGTCGACCGCGAGCTGGATCCCTCCAGCTCCCGATAGCAACGCCCCCCAGCGCATGGCCGACTCGGTGTCGTCGATGCGCGTCGGGGGCGAACGGTCCAGGTCGAGCTTGGGCAGTTGGGCGGTGAAGTGGTGCATCGCAGCCAGCGACATCCCCACCCCGGGCATGATCACCCCGCCGCGAAACACGCGGTTGCGGACCAAATTTACCGTGATGGCGGTTCCCACCGTGATGACGATGGCGTCGCGGCGCCGTCCGCGCAGGGCGCCGCACACCGCGCACAGCCGGTCGGTGCCCACCCGCTCCGGACGGCGCACCGCGATTTCTATCGGCATCGGCGTGCGATGGTTGACGACGATAGGGTAGCGGCCCGTGCGCCGCACCACCGCGCGCACCACCGACTCGGTGGCATCGGGCCGCACGGAAGAGATCGCGACGCCATCCAAGTTGCGCACTCTTCTCAGGAGCCGCAGGAGCACGTGGTCCACTACGCGAGCACCCGCCTCCGCAGAAACCACAACGCGCGACGCCACGCGAGTACCCCTCACCAGTGCGAGCTTCGTCGCCGTGTTGCCGATGTCGATGGACAGAATCATTCGACCACCTCGACGTGCTCGCCGTAGAGTTCCATCTGGCTCGTGTCATCCAAGCCGACCTGGAGCGCTCCGTCGCGTGCAATTCCGGTGACACGGCCGGCGACGCGCTCCCCGCCGCGCTCGAACGCGACCCGCTTGCCCGCTTGTAGCAAACGCGCTTGGTAGGACGACACCAGGGCCTCGAATCCGTCGCGCGCAAAGCGATCGTAGTACGCTTCGATGGTGCCCAACAGGTCCGCCAAGAGGTCGGCGCGATCCCAATCGACGCCGGTGAGAATACGGCACGACGTCGCCGTTCCACCTAGCTCATCCGGAAAGGTCGCGACGTTCACGTTGACGCCGACCCCGGCCACCAGGTGCACGAGCGAGCTACCGCTGGAGGCGGATTCCGCGAGAATGCCGGCGATTTTCTTTCCGTCGCCGGTCACGACGTCGTTGGGCCACTTCACCAAGAGGTCGCGGTCGAGGAGCTTGGTGAGTGTCACCGATATGGCGGTCGCAATCACCAAGGTTACGGGCAGGGCCGCGCGCGCATCGCCGCGCGGGCGCAGAATGATGGAAAACATCAGATTGGAATGTGGCGGGCTTTCCCAGGTATGCGACCGCCGTCCCCGTCCGCGGCGCTGATAGTCGGTTGCCACCACCGTCCCTTCCGCCTCTCCCTCCGCCGCCAGCGTCATCGCAACATCGTTGGTGGAATCGGTCGCGGGATAGAAATAGTAGCGCCGGCCGAGGTACGCCGTGGCCAGACGGCGTTGCAGATCGGGGGGCAGCGGTCCGATGTCGCTCACAAGAGTTCCAGACTCATCGGAACGGCAACCGCCGAGTGGGTCAGCGCACCGACGGAGATGAAGTCCACCCCGGGCTGCGCAAAGCTGCGTATCGATTCCAGCGTGATGCCCCCGGACACTTCGACTTCCAGCTGAGCGCCGCGCGCGCGATACGACGCGATGTCCGCGATCGCCGTCATCACCTGCTCGGGTGTAAAGTTGTCGAGCATCACGCGGTCGATGTGAGCCACGGCCGGCGATGCCAACAGCTCGCGCAAGAAATCGAGAGAGTCGACTTCGACCTCGACGAATGGTGCCCGCGGTTGCGACGCGATGCGGTGCAGCAGCGCCGATTTTCCGCCGATGGCGCGCACATGATTGTCCTTCACCAACACCATGCTGCCGAGATCGCGGCGATGGTTGCGCGCGCCGCCGCAGCGCACCGCGTACTTCTCCAGGTCGCGCCACATGGGCGTGGTCTTGCGTGTGTCTAGAATTCCCACGGCCGTGCCGCGCACCGCATCCACGAAACGGGACGCTTGGGTGGAAATACCGCACATGCGCTGGAGAAAATTGAGTGCGGTGCGCTCGGCCGACAAGATGGACGACGCGCGACCTTCCACGGAGCACAAGATGGCGCCAACGGTGGCGCGCGCGGAGTCGGTCAACGACGTTTCGAACCGAATGCGCGCGTCGACTTGGCGGAATACTTCGCGCGCGACGCTTAGCCCGCACACCGTGGCGGGCGCCGACAGCACCACCTGGCCACGCGCCGGCGCGTCGCCGAGGCCCACAAACGCATTGGTGGCATCGTGACCGGCCGCATCTTCGTCGAGGGCGGATTGCACCACGCGAGCGATAACACCTTCGTCCAGCGGGACGATGGCGCGCGCGCCCGCGCTCACTCGCCGCTCTTTCCCCGCAGGCGGCGCGGTGCGGTGCGGTTGCCGGTGGCGGAAAGGGAGAGGCGGATCTCGTCCAGCCGGTCGCGCAAGCTGGCCGCCTTCTCGTAATTCAAGTCGCGCGCCTCGCGCAGCATCTCCGCCTCGATGGCGGCCGCCAATGCCTCCGACGGCGCACCCGCCTCCACGACGATATCGGCACCCCCGCGTTTCCGGGCGTCGGCGATGGTGGTCGACAGGGCCACTTCGTCCAGCGATTTCACGATGCCGCGCGGTGTGATGTTGTGCTCCTGGTTGTACGCGAGCTGCAGCGCGCGGCGCCGGCGGGTTTCGTCGATGGCACGCTGCATCGATTCGGTGTGCTCGTCGGCGTAGAAGATGACACGGCCCGACACGTGGCGCGCCGCGCGCCCCGCGGTTTGAATCAAGCTGCGCTCACTGCGCAGGAATCCTTCCTTGTCGGCGTCGCACACCGCCACCAGCGACACTTCCGGCAGGTCCAATCCTTCGCGCAGGAGATTGATGCCGACGAGGGCATCGAACTCGCCCAGGCGCAGTCCGCGCAAGATCTCCATGCGCTCGAGCGCGTCGATATCGGAGTGCAGATAGCGCACGCGGATGCCGAGGGAAAGCAAATAATCGGTGAGCTCCTCCGCCATCCGCTTGGTGAGCGTGGTAACCAGCACGCGCTCGCCCGTCTCGGCGCACTTGCGAATCTCCTCTACCAGGTCGTCGATCTGGCCCTCCACCGGGCGCACGCTGATTTCCGGGTCGACCAGCCCGGTGGGCCGGATGACCTGCTCGACCACTTCGCCCTGAGTGCGCGCGAGCTCGAGATCGGCCGGTGTGGCACTCACGTGAACAAAGCGCGGGATGAGTGAGTCGAACTCGTCGAACGTGAGCGGGCGGTTGTCGAGCGCCGAAGGCAGCCGGAAGCCGTGCTCCACCAGCGTCACCTTGCGCGAGCGATCGCCGTGGTACATGCCGCCGATTTGCGGCAGCGTCACGTGCGACTCGTCGACGACGCACAAGAAGTCGCCCTGGAAGAAATCGATCAACGTGAAGGGCCGCTCGCCCGGCCGCCGTCCCGACAGATAGCGCGCGTAGTTCTCGATGCCGCTGCAGTAGCCGACTTCTTCCAGCATCTCGATGTCGTACAAGGTACGCGCTTCCAGGCGCTGCGCTTCCACCAAGCGGCCGTGTTCGCGCAGCTCTATGGTACGCGTTGATAGCTCGTCACGGATTTCGCGTGCGGCGCGGCGCACCACGTCCTCCGGGGTGACGAACAACTTGGCCGGAAACAGCGTCAAGTGGTCCATGGAGCGCACGCGCTTGCCGGTCAGCGGGTCGGAGATCGAGATCGACTCCACGCGGTCGCCGAAAAACTCGACCCGAATCGCCTCCTCCTCGTACGCCGGCCGGATCTCCACCACTTCGCCGCGCACGCGGAACGTACCGCGCGTGAAGGAGGTGTCGTTGCGCGAGTACTGGATGTCGATCAGGCGGTGCAGAAATTCCTCGCGGTCGATGGCATCGCCGGCGGAAAGCTCGATCATCATCGCGCGCACGTTCTCGGGCGAACCCAAGCCGTAAATGCACGACACCGACGACACCACGATGACGTCCTGGCGCGTCATGAGGGAGCTGGTAGCGCGTACCCGCAAGCGGTCGATGTCGTCGTTGATGGACGCATCCTTCGCGATGTAGGTGTTGGTGGACGGAACGAACGCTTCCGGCTGGTAGTAGTCGTAGTAGCTGACGAAATACTCGACCGCGTTGTGCGGGAAGAAGCCTTTGAACTCGCCGTAGAGCTGGGCGGCGAGGGTCTTGTTGTGCGAGATGACGAGTGTGGGCAGCCCGATCTGGGCGATGACGTTCGCGATGGTGAAGGTTTTGCCCGAGCCGGTCACGCCCAACAGCACTTGGTCGCGCTTTTTTTCGCGCAGCCCGCGTGTCAGGGCTTGGATGGCCTGGGGTTGGTCGCCGGTGGGTTGATAATGCGAGACGAGGTCGAAGCGGGCGGCCAAATCGATCACCCCGCCGCTCCCATCTCGCTCTTGGCTTCGATGCGGTGGCTCTGATCGACACGGTCCGCGCGCCGCTTTTCGCGCAGCCACATCCACACGAACAAGACGACGAGGACGAACAACACCGGTAAGAGCAGTTGGCGGACGATACGCGGCGGCCCCAGCTTTTCTTCCTTGAGGGCCGCTTCGATCTCCCACGACGGGCCCGACCCGCCGGCGCCGCCTCCGCCGCTCGGACGGCTGGCGACCATGGCCCACAGCGTGTTGCCGTCGAGCCCGAGGAAATCGGCGTAGTTGCGCAGAAAGCCCTTCAAGTAGGTCTCGCTGGGGAACGCGCCGAAATTGTCGCGCTCCAGCGAGCGAATCGTCTGCACCGAGATGCGCGTCTCACGGTTGACCTGTTCGACGGTGAGCTTTTTCTCTTCGCGCGCCGTCCGCAGCATCTCGCCCACGGTCTTGCCTTCGATATTCAACGCGTCACCGCCTTCATTTGCCGCCATCGTCCCATTTTCCTTGCCGTTCGGTCAATTCCGGCCTCCGTGACCTACTCCTCCAACAATGCCAACGACTCGACCAGCTTCGCGCGCTCGGTCTCGAGACGCTCGCGACGGGCGCGCTCGCGATCGACCACCTCGGGCTTCGCCTTGGCCACGAAGCCGTCGTTGGCGAGCTTGCGCACGACGTCGGAAAGCTCGGCGTCGAGCTTCTGGCACTCGCGCGTGAGGCGCGTGCGCTCGGCCTCGATATCAACAATGCCTGCCAGCGGGACCACCACTTCGATGTCGCCGATGGGGGTCGCGGCACTGCCCTTTTCCTTCGCCACATCCGGGCCGACGTCGAGCGCCGACACGTTGGCGAGGCGCTGAATGGCGTCGGTCGCCTCGCGCACGAGCCGCGCTTTCGGCTCCGCCGCGCGGACTCGGACCGGGATGCGCGCGCCCGGATTCACGCGGTACGCGGCGCGCACGTTGCGAACCGACGTGACGATGTCGCGCAAGACCGTCATGCGTCCTTCCGCTTCAGGATCGACGGCACGCTCATCTCCCACCGGATAGCTCTGCTCGATCAACAAGAGCTTGCCGTCCGCACCGGGTAACGCGCTCGCGATCTCTTCGGTGATGTACGGCACCAGTGGATGCAGCAGCTTGAGAGACTCTCTCAACACGTGCACCAAAACCGCCAACACCGTGCGCTTGTCGCCTTCGCCGTACAACCGCACCTTGGCCAGCTCGAGGTACCAGTCACAGAAGTCGTGCCAGAAGAAGTCATAGATGCGCGTGGTGCCCTCGTTCAGGCGCCACTCGTCGAAACAGCGGTTGGTGTCCGCCGCACAGCGCGACAACGCGGACAGGATCCAACGGTCCTCCCAGGCCAATTCGGTTCTCGACGGCAGCGAGAGGTCGTGCGCGCCCTCTTTCTCGACGGCCCCCAGCACCAGCCGCGACGCTTGCCACAGCTTGTTGGTGAAGTTGCGCCCCAACTCGAGCTTTTCTTCGTCGAAGAAGACGTCCTTGCCCGGCGGTGAGAGCATCGACAGCGTAAAGCGGAACGCGTCCGTGCCCCACTTGTCGATGATGTCGAGCGGGTCGGGCGAGTTGCCGAGCGACTTGCTCATCTTGCGGCCGATGCCGTCGCGCACGATACCGGTCAGGAAGACGTGGCGGAACGGAACCTCGCGCATGAATTCCAAGGACGCCATGATCATGCGCGCCACCCAAAAGAAAATGATCTCGGAGCCGGTGACGAGCACCGAGGTGGGGTGGTAGCGCTGCAAGTCGGGCGAATTTTCGTCCGGCCATCCCAGCGGGGAGAACGTCCACAGCCACGACGAAAACCAGGTATCGAGGACGTCTTCGTCCTGGCGCAAATTCTTCCCGCCACAACCGGCGCACTGCGACGGATCGGTGCGCGCGACGGTGAGGTGATCACAGCCGTCGCAATACCAAACGGGAATGCGGTGTCCCCACCACAGCTGGCGAGAGATGCACCAATCGCGGATATTGGTCATCCACGACATGTAGACGTTGCGCCAGCGCGGCGGATAGAACGTAATCTCGTCGCTCTCGACCACGCGCACGGCGGGTTCGGCGAGCGGCACCATCTTCACGAACCACTGCGTGGACAAGAGCGGCTCGATGACGCTGCCGCAGCGGTCGTGTTTTCCGACCGCGTGGTGGTGGGGTTCGACTTTCACGATGGCACCGTCTTGCTCCAAGCGCTCGAGGACTTTCTTGCGCGCCTCGAAGCGATCGAGCCCCGCGAATTCCGCGCCCGCTTGTGCGGTCATCTTGCCGTCGCGTCCGATAACGATGACCGCGGGCAAGCTGTGGCGCTTGCCGATGCCGAAGTCGACCGGGTCGTGCGCCGGTGTCACCTTGACGAAGCCCGAGCCGAAATCTTTCTGCACCGCGGCGTCGGCGACGATGGGAAGCTCGCGCCCGACAATGGGCAAGGTGCACGTCTTGCCGACGAGGTGCTGCTTGGCGTCGTCGTCGGGGCTCACCGCCACGCCGGTGTCGCCCAGCATGGTCTCGGGCCGTGTGGTCGCGACGATGACCTCGCCGTGCGCGGACGGATAACGGATCCAATACAGCTTCGACTCGCGCTCTTCGTACTGCACCTCTTCGTCGGAGATGGCGGTCTGGTCCGTCGGGCACCAGTTGACGATGTAGTCGCCGCGGTAGATGAGACCCTTCTCGTAAAGGCGAACGAACGCTTCGCGCACCGCGCGCGAGCGCGGGTCGTCGAGTGTGAATGCTTCGCGGCTCCAGTCGAACGCGCAGCCGAGCTGCTTCATCTGCTCGACGATGCGCGCGTGGTGGTGCTCTTTCCACTTCCACG
>JAICFA010000107.1 GCA_025923935.1 Candidatus Krumholzibacteriia bacterium | reverse complement strand
GGCCGCATTTGGGAACGATTCGCCTCGAGGGCGACGCCGTGTCGACGTCGGGCAACTACGAGCAATTCGTCGACACCAACGGAAAGCGCTACGGACACATCATCGATCCACGCACGGGATGGCCGGCCGACGGCCTCGCTTCCGTCACCGTGGTGTCGAAGAGTGCCATGCTGTGCGACGCGTGGGACACGGGCCTGTTCGTGCTCGGCGGCGAAAAGGCTCGCGCGCTGGCCAAATCGCACGACGAATTCGCCGCGGTGATCGTCGAGCCCGGACAAGACGGAAGTTTCGTCATTTGGGTGGAAGAATCGCTCCGCCCCCGCTTCACGGCCACATCGGAAACCGACCGCACCATCTCGGTCCGATACTTCTAACCTGCGGCCGCGGGCGGCCACTTTTTCCCTCCTTCCGCGCTCTGGCGTAGACCTTGCACGACTCGGAACGGAATTCCCCCGTAGACGCACGAGGAATGATGAGACATCAGGTCTTACCACGAATTTTGGTGTTCGGTGCGCTGGCGCTAGTGGGCGCCGGGTGCAGCGATGCGCCCTCCACGGGTCCCACCCCGCCGGGCGGCGGCCAGAACTACGTGCTCGACTACAACGTCTTCGCGGCCTCCATCGAACCGATTCTCTCGACCTACGGGTGCGACAACGTCGCATGTCACGGCGGAGGCATTCGGGGAACCTTCGAGCTTTCGCCGAACGGCGACAAGAATTTCGCTTTCGATTTCGAACAAGCACGCATGCAAGTAAACGGACACAACCCGCCGCTTTCCCCCTTGGCGACGAAGCCGCTCGCACCGGAGTGCGGCGGACCGGGCCACGCGGGCGGCTACGTGTTCTATCGCCTGGATCATCCGGATTATCTCGCCATCCTGGCGTGGATCGAAGCGGGTGAGTGGGAATGAGGACGGCGTCTTTCGTTCTCGTCACCGCTTCGATGATCGCGTTTGCGAACACGGCGACGGCGGCCGACACGGATTCGCTAACCACGTCGGCGCTCGCTGATACGAGCGTGAGTGCGATGGACGAACCGGGGGGTTCGCAGAGTGACGGGTTAACCTATCTCGTCCCCGAAATGAAAGACGCGGGCTGGAAAGTCACGGACGACCGCAATCGCTTCAAGCATCGCATTTCGTTTAGTCCGGCCTACGGCAAGCTGGGCTCGGAGAACCTATTCGCGTTTCGAATCGGATACAGCCCCAACACCTGGCTGGGCTACGAAGCGTCGCTGGGCCACAACCCGGCGTCTTCGCTGCACGGCATGCTGCACACCTTCAACATGATCCTGCGCTACCCATTGTCGGGGCGCTTTCAGCCGTACGCCACCGTTGGCTACGGAATGATGACGGTGTATCCGGGCCAAGCCATCAATGCCGATCCGGTGACCAAGAACGCGATCACCGGCGGCGGCGGCCTCGAGCTCTACATCCGCAACGACGTCGCACTGCGCGCCGAGGTGCGCGGTGCCACCGTGCTGGGACAACAGCTGCACACGAAAGGTACCGTTGCCTACGACTATCTCGAGTACACCATCGGTTTCTCGTTCTTTAGGAGCCTGGGGAGCTAGCTGCCATGCCGGCGGGGCGTTGTCGTCGCCGGATCGCAAGGAGAGCATCATGAGAGTCGCAACCGCTAGAACGAACCACTTCGACGGACTGTACCTGCTCGCCGGCGCCTTGTTTGTGCTCGCGCTGTCGGGCTTCGGGTGCCGCGACAGCGCGCCCGACGACGTCATCGTCGAGGAAGAAACCACCGCGGCCCTGGTCTTCGTCAAGACGAAGGGTGAAGAGTCGCTGAACCGTAGCTGGGCGGAAGGCAACTTGTACAAGCTGTCGCCCATCTCGCCCGAAGGCGTGGTCACACCGATCACCAACTTCGTGGGCGCGGCCATCAGCGACCCGTGCGTGTCGTTCGACGGCAAGAAGATTCTCTTTTCCATGCGTCCGCCGGGCGGCGGCAACCGCAACATTTACGAGATCAACGCCAACGGCACCGGCCTGCGCCAGGTGACGAGCGGAGGCGGGCACGACTTCGATCCGTTGTATCTGCCCGACGGCCGCATCTTGTTCACCAGCTCGCGCGCGCGCCACATGGACGAGTACAACCACGCGCCCGCGGAGAACATGTACGTCTGCGACGCGGACGGAAGCAACCTTACGCAAGTCAGCTTCAATATGAGCGACGACTTCGATCCCACGCTCGACGCCGACGGGCACCTGGTGTACACGCGCTGGGAGCATTTTGGAACGGTCAACCGCTTTCCGCTGTTCGTGGCCAATCCGGACGGCACGGCACCGTTCCACAAGTACGGCCCGCACAACCGCAACTTCTTCCATCCGCAGTCGACTCCCGACGGCCGTTTGATCGCCATCGAGTCGACCATGATCGAAGAAGACGCGGGTCCGATCGCCGTCTTGAAGCTGGAAGAAGGCCCGGCCGATCCGGCGGGCGGCAACACCGACTTGCACTGGAACGTGCTGACACCGAACGTCAACACCGACGGTGAGCCGTGGCCGTACGGTGCCTTCAAGTACCCGTTCCCGCTGGGCGGCAACACCTACGTCGCCTCGTACACGCTACCGGCGGCCCTCGAGGAAGATGCCGACTACGGTCTGTACACGTTTACGCTCAATCAGGTTGGCGGGGGCACCCCGGGCGACCCGGCCACCATTTCGATCGACGACCTGACGTTCTTGTACAACGACCCCGACTGGAACGAATACGACGCGCAGCTGTTGATGCCGCACGCCAAGCCGCCGGTGATTCCGTCGACGGTCGATCTGAATCGCACCGACGGCGTGATCCTCGCCAACACCGTGTTCAACCGCGCGCTCACCGACGGACAGGAAGTGCCCATCGAAGGTGCGACCGGCGACGACGCTATCGACACGCTGGCGGTCGTGGTCGGCATTCCGACCGTGCAGGGCGAGATGGACGATTTTTCCGCCAACGAGTTCGAGAAGCGTGCGCTGCTCGGCTTTGCGCCGGTGCAGCCCGACGGATCGTTCCGCATTCGCGTCCCCGCCAACACGCCCATCAGTTGGGCAACGCTGGACGGCCTGAACCGCGGCTTCGTGGTGAAGCGCACCTGGATGTACGTGCGCCCGGGCGAAGAGATCACCAAGTGTGCCGGCTGCCACCAAGACCGGCAGCTCAACCAGACGTTCAACCCCAATCCGAATCCGGTCGCGGCGACACTGCCGCCCACGGACCTGAATGTTCCGCCGTCGAGCTATCGCTTCATCAACTATCGCGACCACATCGGCCCGGTGGTCACCGCCAAGTGCGTGTCGTGCCACCAGCCGACGTACACCACCGACGTCCCGCCCGACACCATCGCGGCCGCCGGCGAGCTCGACTTGACCGACGTCATGGAAGAGGCCATGGAGGGCGGAATGTTCCCGCGCGCCTACATCAACCTCTCGGGTGAATCGGAAATGGGACCGCGCAACGTCACCGTGCCCGCGTTCCCTCGCCGTTCGCCGCTCATCGACTACATCTTGGGCGTGGGCGAAGGCAGCGGCAACGTGCACGCGAGCTATCTGAATGCGTCTGAAAAAGAGATGTTCAACCTCTGGGTACTCCTTGGTGCCCAGTACCGGTAGAAGGAGTACTCGTGATGAATCGTTTGGTCTTGGTGCTGGTGGCAGCAATCGCGGGTCCTGTCGTCTCGTCACCCCGTGGGTCTATCGCCCACGGGGCCCCCGACTCGACGCCACCCGCGATCAATGCGACTGCGGCCGGCCTGGCGAACCACGAGCTCGCTTCCATGGACGGAAAGAAGATGACCTTGGCGTCGCTGCGCGGCGAAGTCCTGGTGGTCAATTTTTGGGCGACGTGGTGCGCACCGTGCCGCAAAGAGCTCGCGGTGTTCGACGCGTGGAACAGCGAGTGGAAGAACCGCGGTGCGCGTGTGGTGGCGATATCCATCGACCGCGACGCGCGCAAGGCGCGGCGCTTCGCCGAGGACATGGCGCTGTCGCTTTTGGTGGTGCACGACGGCCCCGAGGGGTTGGCGCGATCGCTCGATTTGCCCTCGGTGCCGTGCACCTATCTGCTCGATCGCGACGGCAACGTGATCAGCGTCGTGAAATCGAGCAATGCCGGCGAGCTCGCCGCACTCAAGGCCAAAGTGGACTCCATGACGCGCGGCGCGCAATCCGCCGGCATGGGTGCAGGATCGAATGGAGACTCGCGATGAAACGCTGCCATCGAATTTTACTCGCGCTGTCGCTGGGATTGGTGGCCGGTTGCTCGACGGTGAAGCCGTACGAAAAGGAAAACCTGGCCGACCCCATCATGGCGGCGTCCAAGGACGAAGCGATGCGTGAGCTGAAATGGCTCGAGGCCCGCGAGGGCTCGACCGGGGGCGCGGGAGGCGCCGGCGGCGGATGCGCGTGCAAGTAACCCATATGCGGGGACTGATCGCGGCGGCGATTGCCGGCGGCAGTGTAGCGCTGTGTGCGCCGCACGCACACGCCGGCATCGACGAGACCACGGCGTCGTACCTGTTCAATTATTACAGCGACGTCGATGGTGTCGCCGTGTTCGGTCACTACGTAACAACCGGGTTGCGGCTGGAGAACGCGGTGAATTTGAATTTTCAGTGGGTGCACGACCGCGTCGTCTTTCCCGCGATCGAAGCCCCGCCTGGCAGCCAGGAGGCCGCCGACGCCATCACCTCGGCCAGCCGGCCGATTGCCAACAGCGCCGACCCGTACCAGGACTACGTGAAGTCGCGCAACTCGTTCGAAGGCTCGGTGGCGTACCAGAACTATAGCGCCGGCTACTACGTGTCGCAGGAGAGCGACTATTTCGCGCAAATGATCTCGGGCTCGGTCAACCGCGACTTCAACGGCGACAATCTGAATATAGCCGTGTCGGCGAGCTACAGCTGGGACAGCATCGAGCCGTTGGAAGACGCGGACACGCAGGGCGTGCCCGATTATCGCCGCACCACCTATTGGAGCATCGTGGCCACCCAGGTGGTCACCAAGTCGACCGTGCTGCGCGCGGGCGCGGAGTTCAACCACGTGCGCGGGCTGCAAGAGGATCCCTATCGCAACGTCTACGTGGCCGGCAGCAACGTGCCGGAGCACCACCCCGACGAGCGCGCGCGCACCGATGTGTTCCTGGGCTTGAGCCAGTACGTGTACAACCGCTCGAGTGTGAAGTTGGATTATCGCTATTACAGCGACGACTGGGGCGTCACGTCGCACATGATCGGCGTGAAGCTCAACCAGTACGTCAACGACGAGTTCACGTTTCGCTATCGCTATCGCTACTACGCGCAGCTGCCCTCGGACTTCTATCGCGTGGAGTACACGGAAGCGGGTGGCGTCGGCGGGTACCAAACCGGCGACTATCGCCTGGGCGATTTCGGAGCGCACCTCTTCGGCGGGCAAGTGCAGTGGTATCCGCACCGTCTCTTTGGGCGGCTCGGGCTGCGCTCGCAGATAACCCTGGGATACGAGCGTTATTTCAACAGCAACAACTTTTCCGCCGATGTGTTCGAGACCGGCCTGCAAGTCGCGTTCTAGGCAGGCCAAGCAAAGGAGCCGGGTATGAGCCGGACATCGTTGATCATCAGCATCCTGGTTCTCGGTACGGCCGAGGCCGGCGCGGCGACATTCGAGCCCGCGCCGTATCTCGCCGAGCCCCGCGTCGACGTTCTCACCAAGCAGGTCGCGAACGAACAGTTCGGCCGCGACTTGTTCGGCGATCCCTACGCCACCGTGGTCGTGGGCAACGTCGACGTGTACGACCGCTTTCCTTATTTGGAAGCGCGCTACTTCCAAGTCGTCTCCGACCCGGCGTGGAACCGCATTTTGATGGGCGAGATCGGCCAGGGCGTGTCGGCCTTCGACGGCACCGCGAGCCGTGTGGGCGCGCTCAAGTCGCCGCACGGGCTGGCCACCGACGGGCGCGGATTGATCTACCTCGCCGACAGCGGCAACGACCGCGTGGTGGTGTTTCGCACCGTGACCGAGTTCGATCGCATCCGCCTCGAGCCGGTCTACGCGATCGACGACTTGAACGATCCCTACGGTGTCGCGCACTCGGATAACGGGACACCGTTCGACGCCGGCGACGACGTTTTGTACGTCGCGAACACGGGCAGGAACGAAGTCCGCCGCTATGCGCTTGGCACCAGCGGCGCCACCCTCACCGCGACGGTAGGCACACTCGGCAGCGGCACGGCGCACTTTGCCGGCCCCATCGCGATTGCAGTGGGACGCCACAACGGCGTCAACGATTACAACGTGTACGTGTCCGACGCCCACAACGGCCGCATCGTGCAATTGCGCGATACCGGCTCGTCGCTAACGTGGATCGGGTCGGCACCGCACGGCATGGGTCTCGTCACGTCACTCGACACCGACCACTTCGGCAATGTCTATGCGGCATCGCCGCAAGCGGGACGCATCGCCAAGCTGACGCCGGGCCTGGTCCCGCTGGCGAGCTTCGCCGGCGACACCCGGCGTCCGCGCAGCGTGCACGTCGTTTTCGCCAACGTGACCGACCATCGCAGCGGCTCGCAGACGCGCGCCGGCCAGGGCAGTGCCGTCGTGGTGGAAGATTGGGCCGGCCACAACGGCCTGCGCATGCTCGACCTCGGCGTCGAGTTCGACGGCGCGGTGGCACTGGACGACCAGCCCGCTGTGCGCATGACGCTCACCGACAACGCCAACGTCGTCGCCGAGATCGTCGATCCGGCCAACGGACAAACCGTCGCACGGCGCAACACCGGCCTCTTGCGCGCGGGCGAGCAAACCATTCGCTTCTCCGACAAGGATTTCGTGGCGGCGTGGAACGAAGGCGATTATCGCGTGACGCTTCGCGCCACGTCGACGTACCGCAGCGGCTCGACCAGCCGGGTGGACGTGCCGATTCACCTGTCGGGCTCCGGCGGACCGGCGATGCCGGACCATCTGGTTCTGCTCGGCAACATTCCCAATCCGTTCAACCCGAGCACGACCATTCGCTTCTCGGTGCCGGCGGGGGCACAGCAGCCGTATCGCTTGCGCGTCTACGATGTGCGCGGTGCGTTCGTGCGCGAGCTCGCGTCCGGTCGCATCGGTGCCGGCGTGCACGAAGCGCGCTGGGACGGCCGTGACGGCAACAACTCGCCCGTTAGCTCGGGCATCTACCTTTATCGCCTCGAAGTCGGCGCGCACACGCTGACCGGCAAGATGGCGCTGGTGAAGTAGGCACATGAAGCGCGCTCAGCAACGAAACGGCTGCAGGGATGCACGCGCGGGTGGCGTCGAGCGGGCGCCTACGAGCGAAGCGAAGTGGGCTGCTCGACGACAGGACCCGCGCGGGCTCCGTTTGATCACCGTTTCGTTGCTGGGCGCGCTAATGCTCGGCAGCTGTTTGGGAGAACCCGAGGTCGATGAGCGCTGGACGCTGCTCGAGATGGTGAGTGTCAGCCCGCAACCCAACCAAGCGCGTTCGGCGAGCCAGCCGCTCAACGTATCGGTGGGCGGCCGTATCACCTATCGCGACATCGTGACCGGCTTTGTCGTGGCGGAAGTGCGCTACAGCCCGACCCTCACGACGTACAGCCTGCTGCTCGACAAGGACGAGCACAACGAGGAGTGTGCGGCGAGCATCGATCAGATTCTCGCCAACTCGGTCACGGCCGGGCGCGCGACGCGCGCCATTACCGGCTGGGACCACTTGATGCAGGACGTCAATCTGTCGTTCACCGCCAGCGTGCCTCCGGCGGTACTCACCAGCGGCGGGCTGTTCCTCGTTCTCTACCTGGGCTCGGGCGACGAGATCGAGCTGGAGAACGGCGAAGACTCGCTGGTGGTGACACCGTTCGTGTCGCGCCAGCGCGAGATCCTCCACACCGGATTCCCCATCACCATCGTGCCATGACACCGCGCGCGACGCGATTCGGCTTGGCCGCGGTCGCGGTGTGCGCCGGTTTGCAGCTTGCGACTCCGTCGCGTGCCGACGACAGCGACACGCACAGCGCGGCGTGGCGCCTCGGTGTGGGCCCCCTGCTGGGCGGCCTCGCCTTCGACCCGTCTCTCGAGAACTACCGCTGGGATGTTTCTCCATCGCTGCAGGCGGGCGCACAGGCGTCGCTTTTACACGGACGCTTTGCCGTCGGCGCGCGCGCCTGGCGGACGCATACCACGCAAGCCACGGGCTTTCCCGGCGATTCCCACGCACCGCGCGTCGCCTTGACCGGGGTCGAGCTCGTCGGTCAAGGACGCATGCTTTCCTATCGCGGCGTGGAGTTGTGGGGCGCGGTGCATGGCGGCCGGTTGTTCCTCGCTTACGACCCCGACCAGTTGGTGGTCGACACCGGAATCGGGGCTCCCATCACCGTCGCATTCGAGTCCATCGCCGAGTGGGATTACGGCTTCGGAATCGAAATTCGTGGCGATCTCAGGCCCCAACTGGCGCTTGCCTTGCAAGCAGAACGAACGAGCTTCTCCCTCGATACCGCGCACCGCAGCGGCGACGAAATCGTCGCGTCGCGCGAGCGCTTCGACCAGTGGAGCCTGCGCGTGCAGGCATCATGGCTCTGGGGTTTGTAGCAGGACCCGCAGCGTGCGGGCCAGACACAAGGACATCGCCATGCACGGTACCACACGCATCTCGATCGCGGCTTGTCTTGCGCTTGTGCTGGGAACGCTGAGTGTTGGCGCACGCGCACAATCCAGCGACTTTCCCACGCAGATCGATGGCCCGCACGTTCTAACGGAAAAGAAAGTTCGCCTGTCGAAGGACGGCGACAACGTCGTTCGCAGTGGGCCCGGCAACACCTTCGCCATCGTCGGCGTGTACTCCAAGGGTTCCGAGTTCTTGGTCATCGCCAAGCGCGACGAGTGGTACAACGTGCGCCTGTCCGACACCAACACCGGCTGGGTGCATTCGTCGCTGTGCGAAGAGTTCGACGACATGTCGGATCTCGAGTTCCGCCCCAATCCAAAGCTCTTCTCGCGCGTGGGCAGCTTCGCGCTCACCGCGTACACCGGCGGCTACGCCTTCGATCGCAAGTCGAACTCGCTCGTATTCGGCGGACGGGTCGGCTACTACCTCTTCGAGTTCGTCGAAGTGGAAGGCAGTGTGGGCTACACCCACGTGGTGCGGCCCGCGGAAATCGTGGAGTCGCTGTTTGGGCTCACACTCGAAGAGGAAGACTTCCACATGCTGTTCTACGCCATGAACCTGACGTGGAAGATCCTCCCCCGCCGCCAGCTGGTTCCCTTCGCGACCGGCGGCGCGGGCAGCTCGATCATGCAGGGCGAGACCGAGACCAGTTTCAACTTCGGCGTCGGCGCGGATTTCTTCGTCAAGAAGTCGACCGCGGTGCGTTTCGAATTTCGCAATTACCTGTTCGACTCGGGTGTCTCGGAAACACGGCG
>JAICFA010000106.1 GCA_025923935.1 Candidatus Krumholzibacteriia bacterium | reverse complement strand
CTCGACTTCGTCCACCCCGAAGATTTGACCCGCGCCGTGCAAGCGATCGAAGCGGTCAAGCAATCGGGCGGCACCTTCGCCACCGGTGCCATTCGCGCCCGCCACAAGAACGGCTCCTGGCGAACCATGGAGGCCGTGCTGCACAACTTGGTCGAAGACGCCGACGTTCGCGGCATCGTCATGAACTATCGCGATATCACCGAGCGACACCAATCCGAGTCGCAGCTGAGGCTCCTCGAGGAGCGCTACGAGAAGGCGTTCCGCAACAGCCCCGACTCCATCACCATCACCGACCAGGAAACCGGCCGCTTCATCGAGGTCAACGACGGCTTCGAGAAGATCACCGGCTACCAGCGCTCCTACATCGTCGGTAAGACCTCTCTGGAGCTGGGCATGTGGAAGGACCCCGAGGTCCGCAAGCACATGATCGACGCCCTGCGCCGCGACGGCCGCGTGCGCGATATGTTCGTCGAAGTCGTGGTCCGCGGCGGCGACGTTCGTTCCTGCCTCTTGTCCGCGGAGATCATCCATCTCGACGGGAGGCCGTGCCTGCTCGGCGTCACGCGCGACATCACGGAGCGCGTCATCGCCGACGAGAAGCTACGGCAGACCACCGAGCAGCTCAGGACGGAACACCAGGAACTGATCCGCAAGAACATCGCGCTGTCCGAAGTGCTCGAGCACATCGAGGAGGAAAAAGACAATTACCGCCACGAGATCTGCTCGAATATCGAGAAGCTGCTGCGGCCCGCCATCCGCAAGCTCCAAGAAGAGAATCGTTTGACGAAGCGCGACGTCGAGATTCTGGTGCAGGGCCTGGACGGCGTCACCGGCAAGTACATCAACGATTTTCGCAACAATGTCTCGAAGCTAACACCACGCGAGCTCGATATCCTGGATATGATAAAAACCGGTCGCTCTTCTAAGCAAATCGCCGAGGCACTTGGGCTGTCGTCTCAGACGGTCCACAAGCACCGGCAGTCGATTCGACGCAAGCTGCAGCTGGACCACCGCGAGGTCAATCTCGCGTCCTATCTGCGGTCTCAATAAAGGGTAAGCGCAACCCGCCGTACCCAGGCTACCCAATGACCCCCTGATAAAGGGTTATTGTCGATTCGGCGCGAACTTAGTTTCATGTGTGCGGCTTCCAGACATAGTTCCGGTGGTCGAGCATCTCAGGCGGTACAGCAGACGTGGACGGTGGGGGCGTAAGTCCACGTTAGGGATCGACCACCGGAATTTTTTCCCCCAAAATCTCCGGCGGGTGGGACCTGGTATCTCGCGATAGCAGCCTGGTGTTGGGACCACTGGTTCGGGAGTCCCGCACCAACCCGCCGGAATAATTGCCCAGTAGGGCCGACGAAGCCCGGAGCCTCATGGTTCCGGGCTTCCGTCTTTTTTGGTACATTGAACTCGTCGTGACCCAAACCAGTTACCTCGCCACGCGCCAAGTCATGGTCGGCCGCGTCGCCGTCGGCGGCGGGGCCCCGATTTCTATCCAATCGATGGCCACCACGCCGACCACCGACGTCCGGCGGACGGTGGACGAGATCAAGCGCATGGAAGAGGCCGGGGTCGACATCGCCCGGGTTAGCGTCCCCGACATCGAGAGCGTGCGCGCCACCGAGCAGATCGTCCGGCAGATCAGCGTGCCGCTGGTGGCCGACATCCACTTCAACTATCGGATGGCCTTGGAGGTCGCCGGCACCGGCATCGCCAAGCTCCGCATCAACCCCGGCAACATCGGCAGCAAGGAGCGCGTGGCCGCGGTGGTGGCCAAGGCGAAGGAGTACAAACTCCCCATCCGCATTGGCGTCAACGGCGGTTCGCTGGAGAAGGACCTGTTAGTGAAGTACGGCTTCCCCACTCCGGAAGCCATGGTCGAAAGCGCCTTCCGCCACATCGCCGTTCTGGAAGAGCACGACTTCCACGACATCATCGTGTCATTGAAGGCATCGCACGTACCGCTCGCACTCGCGGCGTACCGCCTCTTCGCGAAGCAGTCGAATTATCCGCGCCACATCGGCATCACCGAGTCCGGCCCCGGACTGAGCGGTGCCGTCATCTCGGCGGTCGGTTTGGGTATCTTGTTGCACGAAGGCATCGGCGACACCATGCGCGTCTCGCTCGCCGCCGATGTGGTCGACGAAGTGCGCGTGGCGCAAAAAATCCTGCAGGGCTTGCACATTCAGTCCAACACGCCGCGCATCATCGCGTGCCCGACCTGCGCGCGCAACCGCATCGATCTGTTCCGTATCGCCGAGGAAGTCGAGAAGAAGACCCAGCATTTGCGCCGCCCCATCAACATTGCCGTCATGGGCTGTGCCGTGAACGGTCCGGGCGAAGCCGCCGGCGCCGACATCGGCATCGCGGCCGGCGACGGCGAGGGCTTGATCTATATCGATGGGAAGATCGCGCGCAAAGTGCAGGAAGAAGACATGGTCTCCGAGCTCATGAAAGAGATCGAGGCGCGGTGGGGAGCCGGCGCCCCGCAGGGCGCCGGCAATCTGACTGCGTCGCACACCGACGGCGCGGTGGGACGCTGGGTCAAAGAAGAGAACGAGTAGCTACCGCATCAGAACGAGTTTCTTCGTCAGCGTCTGCGTTCCCGCTTCCAGCTTACAGAAATACACGCCCGCGCCCACGCGACCACCAGCGTCGTTGGTTCCATTCCACTCGAACTCGTGCTCGCCCGCGTCGCGCGCACCGTTTGCAATGCTCGCGACGCGACGGCCCGTCACGTCGTAGACCGCGAGTCTCATGTCGCTGCGCGCCGGCAAGGAAACGCCGATACGGGTCGTCGCCGCGAACGGATTGGGAGCGTTTTGGCGAAGGACCACACTCGCCGCCGGAACCTTGACCCCCGCCGACTGCGACGTGTACTGCTCGCCCGCCGTGCCGTGCGCGACGAGAAAATACCCGTAGTGCCCGCCGGGTGTCACCGACGCGTCCACGAAGCGCCGTTGATCGCCGGGAAGTAAAGCGGACGTGAGACGTTGCGGTTCACCACCGCCGCTCGTGACGCGAAAAACGTCGTAACCCAGGATGTCCGCCTCCGCGCTCGCCTGCCATTCCACGATCACCGACGTTGGGTCGACGGCGCGGGCGCGGAAGTTGTTGAATGCGGTCCACGACGGGTTGTCGTTGGGCAGGTACCAGTGCTCCTGGTGCTCCTTTCCATCGATGCCGGTCGACGGGTCGTTGTCGAGATCGAACCATTGTCCCTGGTACGCAATCGCCGCTTTCGCGACGTTCGCGACTTCGTTGCGCGGTGTTACCACCAGCGCAAAGCTCAGCGTGATGCTTTCGCCCGGCAAGATTTGCGCAAACGGGCCGGCGGCGACCACGGTCCAGTAGTCTCTGGGTGTCGAACGGTCTTCCTCGATTGATTGCGACGCCATGAACTCGTAGCGCTCGAAATCATTGGTTAGGCAACAATCCACTGGGCCACCTGAAAAATTCTCGTACGACACGAAGCCAATCTCTCGCGGCGCCGATTCGCCCAAAGCGTCGACGGGATGGTCGAGCATGACGAAACCGCAATACCCCGTCGCTTGGCCGCCGTCGCCGTCCGCGTCGTACCAATACACGAAGTCGTACGCCCCGCTCCCATGAGCGTGGTGGTCCACGCGGATGCCGTTCGCAAATCCTGTCGCGTCGTCGTTACCACGGCCCTCGTTATCCCGACGGCCGACGTCGCCCTCGGCGAAAAGACTGACGTAGACGTCTTCCAACACGTCGGTCCCATCGTTCTTGAGGTTGAGCGTAAAGCCGATGAAATCGTCGAAATCCGGGTGCTCGAACTGATAGGTCTCCTGATGGACGGCAAGGTGCTGGGGCGAGTGACTGGGATTGTTTCGGATAGATCTCTCGTCGTCGTCGCGGTAGTTCCGGCTGAGCATTTGGTCGGAGATAGCGGCGTAGTCCTCGTCGATCAATCCATCGAGATCGTTGTCGAAACCGTCCAACGCGTCTTCGTCCAACGAGCCGTCGCCATCGTCGTCGGCGTAGGGCGAAGGCAGACGGTTGCCTCTTGGCACTCCCGACGACGAGTAGTACACGATGTCGCGCGGATCCGGCGAAGGCAGGAACTCAAATGCGCGGGCCGCGGTCGTAACGCTGGGCACATTTCCGCGCAGCGCGCCGACCCACAAACCCGCATCCCAGAGATACTCCACACCGGATCCGCCAGGCCATTCGGCTGACGGGGCGTGCGAAAATGGATATGAAAAGTCGGGCATGGACCCGATCAGGCCCCAGTTGGGAACGTGGCACCACAGCTCGCCGATGTTGTGCACGGGTGAGCCGTCCATGATGAGCGTTCCCTGCGGCAAGTCTGCCGGCTTTCGCTTCGCTGGGGGCGTTTGCGCGAAGACGAAAGCCGGCGTAAACGTGAGGATAGACAGACTTGCGAACGCGACCAGCGCGGCGCCATGATTCGAGCGATTACGCACGTTCGGCACTACCTCATCAAGACGAGCTTCTTCGTCAGCGTCTGCTTCCCCGCTTGCAGCCGGTAGAAGTACACACCCGCCCCGACACGATTGCCCGCGTCGTCGGTTCCATTCCATTCGAAGTTGTGCTCGCCGGCATCACGAACCCCGTTCACCACCGTGGCGACACGACGGCCTGACACGTCGTACACAGCGAGATGAACATCGCCACGCTCCGCCAGCGACAGACCGATGCTCGTCGTCTGATTGAAGGGATTGGGTGCGTTTTGTCGCAGCGTGAGCGTTGCGAAGGGAACCGTCACAGCTTGGATCTGCGAGGTGAATTGATTTCCCGACGTGCCGTGTGCGACCACGAAGTATGCATAGCGCTCGCCCGGCGTCACCGCCTTATCGACGTACTGGTGCTGATCGGAGTCGATCAGGCCCGCGGTCAGACGCACCGGTTGCGGGTTTGCCCCAGCGACGCGGAAAACCTCGTAGCCGACGATTCGTTCGTCGGCAACCGTTTGCCACGCGATGCTGACCGAGTTTGAACTTAGAGCACGCGCCTCGAAGCTGGTGAATGCAACGGGTAGCGGATTGTCGGTCGGCAGATACCAGTGTTCTTGGTGCTCCTTGCCGTCGATGCCGGTCGCCGGATCGTTATCGAGGTCGAACCATTGCCCGTGATATGCCGTCGCCGCGTGCTGGACATTGGTGAAGTCATCGCGCGGTGTCACCACCAGCGCGAAGTTGACCTCGATCCACACTGCCGACGGCAACACATCGATCGGCCCTATGACCACGAGCGTACGGTAGTCGCGTGGGACGGTGCCGTTGCGTTCGACGGTGTGCGACGCCATCAGTTCATAGCGCTCGAAGTCGTTGGTGGGATCGCCACCGTCTTCGAACGCAGCCGCGCCGGAGAAGTTGGCGTACGTCGCAACGGGATAGTCGAACATCACGATGCCGCAGTATGCGGGCGCCTCCCCGCCGTCGCCGTCCACGTCGTACCAGTAGGCAAAGTCGTAGGCTTGCACGCCGTGATCGCCATGGTCGACGAGGATGTCCTGCTGAAAGGCAGTCGCGTCGTCTTCGTAGGCATTCGGAATGTCACGGTGTCCCACGTCGCCGTCGGCGAAAACACCGATGTAGACATCCTGGAGCGGATATGGGCTGGCGCTGAAAATCCGAAACTTGAAGCCGACAAAGTCGTCGTAGTCGGGATCATCAAACTGATAGCTCTCTTCGTGCACCAAGAGGTTCAAAGGAGAGTGATCGGGATAAATGATAATCGCGGACGGATCGTAGTCGCTAAAAACTCGGCTCAACATTTGATCGGAGATCGCCGCGTAGTCCTCGTCGATCTGCCCGTCCGCATCGTCGTCGTAACCATCCAATTTGTCCTCGTCGATCAGACCATCCTCGTCATCGTCCGCTGCGGACGACGGAAGCCGGTTGCCACCGGGCGTGCCGAACGCCGAGTAATAGACAACGTCGCGCACGTCGGCCGAGGGACGGAATTCCGTCTGATACGCGGCGGTCGACACTTTGGGAATTCCGTCGACCAGCGCGCCGACCCATAAGCCCCCCAACCAGAGATATTCGACGCGAGATCCGGCGGGCCACTCCGCCGAGGGAGCGTTCGAGAATGGAAAACCAGTTCCAGGCCCGGATCCAAGTGCACCCCAGTTCGACGCGTGCACGCGCAGCTCACCCACGTCATGGACCGGCGATCCATCCAAAACCAGAATCCCTTGCGGGAGATCGCCGGGTTTGGGTTTGTTAAGCGGTGTTTGGGCGGAGACGATCTGTAACGACGCCGGTATAAGAAACGACAGACCAGCGAGAACAACGAGGACCGCGCGGGGGTGGTAACGATTTGGCATGGTAAGCCCCCCCTTTCGGGTTAGGCAGCGTGACGCTGCGTGGGCTGCTGGCGTGGGTACAACCAAGCTAACCCGTACCAAACAAATGTGTCAACACACCGCCCCGAAATAGGGGCGTTTTCGCCACGTTGCGATCGCCCGAGAAACGGCGTATCTTCTGTGGTAATCTAGGGTTCGCATCATGATTCGTGCCGCCACCGTCGAAGAAACTTTCCGCCTCATGGTCGACAAGCTCGCTCGTGTTGTCCCGGAGGTCGAGCTGCGCGCGAAAGCCGAGCTGGTATTCGAGATCAACCGCCTCAAAGAAGAACGCGGAGCGATCATCCTGGGGCACAACTATATGGAGCCGGCGCTCTATCACACCGTACCCGACGTCGTCGGCGACTCACTGGAGCTCTCGCGCAAGGCGGCGCAAACCGACCGCGACCCCATTGTCTTCTGCGGCGTGCGCTTCATGGCCGAAACGGCCAAGATCCTGAATCCCACCAAGACGGTGCTCTTACCCGCCAAGCGCGCGGGATGCTCGCTTGCGGCCAGCATTACCGCGGAGGACGTGCGCGAGCTCAAGCGCCAGTACCCCGGCGTGCCGGTGGTGACCTACGTCAATTGCTACGCGGACGTGAAGGCGGAAACCGACGTGTGCTGCACGTCCAGCAACGCGGCGCGCGTGGTGGAAGCACTGGGCTCCGATGCGGTGATTTTTCTGCCCGACGAGTACCTCGCCCAAAACGTGGCGCGCGAAACGGGACGCCAGGTGATCTTTCCCACGCGCGAGCCCAAGTCGACCGCGCAGCGCGACGCGGCCCCGCGTAATCTCCACTATCACATGGTCGGCTGGCACGGGCGCTGCGAGGTTCACGAAAAATTTACGGTCGCAGACATCGTCGCGGTGCGTAAGCAATTCCCCGACGTGGTCGTGCTCGCGCACCCGGAGTGCAGCGCCGAGGTCGTGCAGGCGTCCGACTTTTCCGGCAGCACGTCCAAGATGATCGAGTTCGTCAAGAAATCGAAGGCGCCGCGCTACTTGCTGCTCACCGAGTGCAGCATGGGAGACAACATCATCGCGGAGAATCCGGACAAAGAAACATTACGACTGTGCAGTGTGCGGTGCCCGCACATGAACGAAATCACCTTGGAAGACACGCGCGATGCGCTGCTGCACAATCGCTACGTCATCGACGTTCCCGAGGACATCCGCGTGCGCGCCAAGCGCGCGCTGGACCGGATGCTCGAGATCGGTTGATGCGTCGCACCGTTTTTCACGCTAACGGAGGCTCGTATTGAAGCTCGCGACTGGACGTACGTCGCTCATCGTTGCCGCAATCATCATCGGCGCGCTGGTTGTTATCAAGGTGGGGTTGCTGAAAGGCGACGTTAAGCACAATGGGCGTGCCGGAGGCGGAGGCGCAGGCGGTGGCGGCGGCGGGCCGACGTCGGTGCGCGCGATCGTGCTCAACTCGCAACCGATGACCGATCGCATCACGGCGGTCGGCACCGTGCTGGCCAACGAGGACGTCGACATTCGCAGCGAAATCTCCGGGAGGATCGAAGCGATCTCCTTCGCGGAAGGTGCGCGCGTCCGCAAAGGTCAGGTCCTGGTCAAGATCGCCGACGACGAGCTGCGCGCGGAAACCGCGCGGGCCGAGTCGCGGCTCGCGATCGCGCAGTCCGAGGCCGACCGGCAGAAACAACTTTTCGAACAGAATCTGTCGAGCCAGCGCGAATACGATACTGCGATGAACGCGTTCAACGTGGCCAAGGCGGAGGCGGCGCTGGTTCGTGCGCAGTTGAACAAGACAGAGATTCGCGCACCGTTCGAGGGCAAGGTGGGGCTGCGCTTCGTCAGCGCCGGCAGCTACGTTTCTCCCACGACTCCGATTACGTCGATCCAGGACGACACGCCGGTGAAGCTTGATTTCTCCGTGCCCGAGCGGTACGCGGCGCGCGTCAAAGCGGGCGACAAGATTCGCTTCACGGTCCAGGGATCGTCACGCGACTTCGAGGGCGACATCTACGCGGTCGAGCCCTCCATCGATACCGCCACGCGCACGCTGCGCGTGCGCGCGACCAATCCCAACGCCGACGGCGCGCTGGTGCCGGGTGCGTTCGCCGACGTCGAGATTGTGATGGGCGAGCGCGACACGGTTTCCATTCCGGCCTTCGCGTTGATACCGGACCTCAAGGGCCACCGCGTGTTCGTCTACTCCGGCGGCAAGGCCGAATCGCGCGTGGTCGAGATCGGGACCCGCACCGACGAGCTGGTGGAGATTGTGGAAGGCGTCTCGCCGGGTGACACGCTGATCACGTCCGCCATCCTCCAGCTCAAGCCGGGCGCACCGGTGACGGTTTCGGACTTCGACACGACCGGGGGTGGCTCGCGGTGAGTCTGGCCGCCACCTGCATCAAGCGGCCCGTGCTGACGATCGTTTTCTCGATCGTCATCGTGGTGTTCGGCATCATCGGCTACACCTTCCTCGGTGTGCGCGAATACCCCAACGTCGACCCCGCCGTCATCACGGTCAACACCAACTACACCGGTACCAACGCCGACGTCATCGACTCGCAGATCACGCAGCCGCTGGAAGAAGACATCAGCTCGGTTCCCGGCATTCGCACCATCAGCTCGGTCAGCCGCGAAGGCCGCAGCCAGATCACGATCGAGTTCGAGCTCGGCGTCGACTTGGAGACGGCGGCCAACGACGTGCGCGACAAGGTCGCGGGTGCCGTCGGAACGCTTCCGCCCGACATCGACCCGCCGGTGGTCGCGAAAGCGGACGCAGACGCCACGCCGATCGTCGTGCTGAACGTGAGCAGCCCGTCGCGCGATCTGTTGAAGCTGACCGAAATCGCGGAAAAAGTGTTCAAGGAGCGCTTGCAGACCATCAACGGGGTCAGCGAAGTGCGCATCTTCGGCGAGAAGCGTTATGCGATGCGCATGTGGATGGATCCGCTCAAGATGGCTGCCTACGGTGTCACACCACTCGACGTTCGCACCGCGCTGGGGCAAGAGAACGTCGAGCTGCCGTCGGGCCGCATCGAAGGCACCACCATGGAGCTCCCCGTGCGCACGCTGAGCCGTCTAGAAACGCCGGAAGAGTTCAACAGCCTGATCCTTCG
>JAICFA010000105.1 GCA_025923935.1 Candidatus Krumholzibacteriia bacterium | reverse complement strand
CCGTCGAAGCCGAGCCGCTGTTCTTCTTCCTGTTCTTGGAGAGTCCCGAATTCATGTCGTATTACAACGAGGCCTGTGCTCTTCTTTCCAACAAGCTACGCCGCATTTCGTTCGAAGCTGTGTTCGGCGAGTTGTTGGACGACTGTATTCGGCGCCGCAGCCCGAGAATGCGGCAGTTACGTCGCGAACGACGGGCAGCGGTGGCGGCCACGGCCGGTAGTTAAGTGACCGGCCGTGGCCGGCCAGTGACCCGCCCCATTGCGCCGGGAAAGATTCAGCCCGGCCGCGGCTTTCTGCTACCATCGCGCCCGTGCCGCGCGACAACGCCGTCCAGAATTACCTCGACCGACCGCCGAGACACGCGCGCGTGCTGGGCCCGCCGGGGAGCGGCAAGACCACGCTGCTCGTGGATCGTTATCGCGCGCTCAAGTCGCGCGGACACCGTCCCGGTATCGTCGCGTTTGGGCGCGAGCACCGCGATCGCTTGCTGGAGCGCGTGATCCCGCCCGGAGGCGCGCACCTGGGAACACCGCCGGTGACCACGCACGCGCTGGTTGCGTCCGCCGTTCTGGACGCCGCGACCCCGCGGCGGCCGCGCACGCTGCGCGACGTCGACGAGATCCTGGTTCTCGGGCGGCTCTTGCGTCGCGAACCCACCCTGTTGTCGAGTGACCTCTCCGCAATCTCGGGTTCGTCCACGTTTCTGCGCGATTTGTTAGAGGCGCTGCATGCCCTTGCGCAAAACGGGGTCTCGCCGGCCGAGGCACGATCGTCCGCCGCGCGTTGCTCGCATCCCCGCGGGCGCGACGTGCTCGTCGTCTATGCGCGCTACCGCGAGGTGTGCGCCGAGCGCGGCTTGGTGTCGTTCTACGATGCGGCGTGGCGCGCGGCGGAGCGCGTCGAGAAGGGTGGGGTAGTGTCGCCGCTCGCCGAGTTCGACGTCGTCCTAATCGACGATTTCCACGACCTCGATCCCGGACAGTACCGCGTGCTCACGAGACTCGTGCCGCCCGGTGGCGCCACCCAGCTCGAAGTGTTCGGCGACCCGACCGGGGCGCGCTTCTCGTTTCGCGGCACCAGCGATCGCTTTTTTCAGGAGGAATTCGCGCGGGACTACGCGCCCGACGACATCGAGTTGGCGACACCGGACTGCGACGCCGCCGCGCTGCGCGACACCGTGGCCGCGCTGATCGCGGGGACCGCGGCGTCGGCCACCAGCGCAAGCCCGGCCGCGCCCGCAACCCCGAGCGACTTGCCGTTGTTCGCGGCAGCCCCCGCCAAGCGTGACGTACCCGCCGCGTGCCCCGCGCGCACATGCAAGACGACACTCCTCCTGGCGGACGACGAGATCGCCGAGGTACAGGCCGTCGCCGCCCGCGCGCGGGCCGCGATCGACTCCGGGCTTCCGCCTCACTGCATCGCCGTCATCACGCGCGACGCCGGTCGCTATCGCGCGGTATTGGAGCTCGCGTGTCACGAATGGGGTGTTCCCGTCGACGCGGGCGCGCACGAGGACACTGCCGCGGAAGAATTTCTGCGCTCGCTGGTTGGTGCACTGGGGAACGATTCCGACGGCCATTTCATTGAAGCTCTCGCGGCGTCTCCCTTTGCACCGTCGTTCATTAGAGAGAGCGACGTCGGGACGACGGTGCGCGCCCTTCGCAACGCGTACGCGTCCAAAGACGGTTTTCAGCTGGAGCGCATGCTTGCCGAGCGTTTGGCATCCGTGTGCGCACCGGGCGACGCGGCGCTCGCCACCGCGGCGGACGAATGGCGGCGCTACCGCGATGTGGTCGAGCACGCGGGTGGTGGTGCATCGCTCGACGAATTTCGCGCGACGTACCTCGCCGAACGTACCGACGGTGGGCGCGCGGCGACGGGCAACCGGATGACACTTCTCTCCGCACGCGAGGCCACCGGGCGCTCGTTCCGTACCACGTTCGTGTGCGGCTGCGCGGAAGGGCACTTTCCCGGGGTCGTGTCGCGCGACGGCTACATCCCGCTTGCCGCAATCGCGCGTGCTCTGGAAGCTGCTCACCCCGACGCCGCGCGCGACATCGCCGCGCGCCTGGACCAGACCGCGCTGGAACGCTCCGAGAACGCGCTCTTCCTAACCGCCCTCACGCGGGCTACCGACACGCTTGTGATCACCGCCCCCGGGTGCGTGCGAGGCGAGGTTGCTACGCCGTCGCGCATCCTGGAAATAAACACGCGCGCATTCGACACCGAACTTGCGCCGCGACGAGAGTCGCCGTGCGCGCGTGCGGCGAATACCGTCGCCAGAACCGCGCCCGAAGAAGCGCGTGCCCAGCGCCTGCGCGCGCTCGACTCGCTCGCCGGTTGGTGGGTCACACCTCCGGCGGCGGAGCGCCTTCCCCTCATGCCGTCGTTCAAGATGAGCGCGTCAAAGCTCGGTTCGTATGCTCGCTGCGCACGACAGTTCTTCTATCGCAACGTCCTGAAAATCGACGAACCCGAGTCCATCTACCTGCGCGTCGGGAGTCTCGTGCACGACGCGCTCAAAGAAATCATCCCGCCCGGTGCCACCGGCGACGACGTGCGCGCGGCACTCCAGCACGCCGGCACGCGCGAGATCGCTGAACGTCTCGTCACCAGCGAGTTTCCGCACGCCGGTGCGTGGATGCGCGAGCTGTCGGTCAAATACCTCGAAGACATGCTGCGCGACGTCGCCGCGCTGGAAGCACAGCGCGAAGGGAACTACCGCGTGCGCATGGTGGAGGAACCCATCGAAACCGTGGTGGAAGGGATGCCGCTGCGCGGCCGCCTCGACCGCGTGGACGACGTGGAGGGGCTTGGACCCGTGATCATCGACTACAAGACGTCGGGCAGCATCTTGAAGACGTATCCCAGCATCGTCGAGAACATCGAGAAGAATTACTGGCAGGTCCCTGTATACGGAACCATGTCGGCGGTCTTGGGCCTCGACGCGGCCGCCTTCGTATACTACGCGCTGCCGCCCGGCGAGAAGGGCTTCGCCGTCGGTGTGCAGCTCGCTCCCGGCAATCGTCCCGCACCGGTGCCGCTGGGCAATCGCAAGCCGTACAAGTATGGACCCGTCGATACCGTCACCATCGCTGGCGCCATGGCGCGCGCGGTGGAGATTCACCGCTCTATAGTAGAGGGCGACTGCGACTACGAACGCGTCGAGAACACCCAGGTTTGTCCCAACTGTTACTACGCGAGGATATGTCAGAGAAGCCGCGCATCGATCTAGACAGCGGCCAGCGTGCCGCTGTCGACGCTCCCGCCGCCGCCGCGACCAACATCATCGCGGGCGCCGGCACGGGGAAAACCACGGTGCTGGTGGAGCGCTATTTGGCACTCCTCGAGAGTGGGCTTCCAATCGAGCGCTTACTGGCGCTCACGTTCACACTCAAGGCTGCCGGCGAGATGCGGGAGCGAGTCCGCAAAGAGGTGAGCGCGCGGCATGCGCGGCTCGCGCAACGCCTATCCAGCGCGTGGATCATGAACTTCCACCAATTCGGCTATCGCTTCATTCGAGAGAACGCGCCCGCGCTCGGCATCGACCCGGGCGTGGACGTCGTCTCCATCGCCGAGTTCGAGCGCGTCCAGCGCGTGTTGCGCACGCGCTTCGAAAACGGCCGCGTGCCCGGGGTTCCATCCGACTTCGGCGGTGAGCCCCCGCCGCCCACCAAGCTCGGCTCGCTCTTCGACACCTTGATGAACGTCGTGCATCACTGCCGCGGCATCATGCTCGAACCCGAGGAGCTACGCGCGAAAGTAAAAACCGACGACCACCCCGCCTACATCGCGCGCGTCGACACCGTGGTAGCGCTCGCGCGCGAGTACGATAATGAGTTGGTGCGTCGGGGCCTTCTCGATTTCAGCGATATGATTACCATCCCCGCGCGCGCCCTCATGCAGGACGGTCCGCTCGCGCGTGCATATAAGGACGCGTTCGACCAGATTCTCGTGGACGAGTTCCAAGACACCAGTGCGGCGCAGAACGAGCTCTTGCGCGCGCTCTCCGGCGGTGACTTTGCACGTGTGACCGTGGTGGGGGACCGCAAGCAGTCTATTTATAGATGGCGCGACGCACGCGTGGAGAACATCCGCGAGTTCCCCGACCCCGCGCCGCGCGAGCTCACCATGAATTATCGCTCCCGCCAGGAGATCCTCGACTTGGCCCACGCGCTCGTCATGCGCGAAGACGAGCTGCGCGATGCCGCCGTGCCGCTCCGCGCGCACCGCGGGAAGAGCGAAGCCGACGTACTCCTGTTCCATCCCGACGGAGGCCAGGAACGTTACACCGACGAAGCCGAGGGGCTGGGCGTATGGGTGGATCACCTCCTCGGGCGCGTACCCGCGCCCGCGCACTGGGAGTTGAAGCCGCTCACGACGCCGCTCGCGCCTCACGACGTCGCGGTGTTGCTGCGCCGCTTCTCTAGCAACCGCCTCATGCCCGAGATCGAGCGCGTCTTCCAACGCCGCGGCATCCCCTTCGCCATCGTTGGCGGCGCCAACCGTGCCGATGCACGCGCCCTCGAAAGTTGGCATTCGTGGATTTCGCTCCTCGTTCCCAGTGACTCTCCCGGCGATCGCGCCGTCGATCTCGTCGCCGTGCTCGAAGCCGCGCCGTACCACGTGAGTGAAGCCTCGCTCGCCGAGTTGTTCGATCACTCGAAGGACCGTACCGGGGCGAAACTCCTCGACGACGACGCCATCGCCCGCGTCCAAGACGAGCGCGACGCCATCGCCATGCGCGACCTGCGCGCATCTATAGAAGAGGCCGCCGCCGTGTGGCGAGGGCGCGGCTTCCGTGAATTCCTGGTATGGAGCATCGAGACGAGTCCCCTCCGCACGCGCCTCCTTCGCGACGGTGCCCAGCCTGACGCCGTCGACGAATTGTTGTGCGAACTTCTCGACCTGGCCGATGATCTCGCGCGCCGCGGCGAACTGAACCTCGCCACCTTCCTCGATCATTTGCGGGCATCTTTGGACGAACGCAAATTCCGCGAAGACGGCGAAGCCGCGCTCCCGCAGGGCCGCGTCGCCGTGATGACCGTGCATCAAGCCAAAGGCCTCGAATTCCCCGCCGTCGCCGTCGTCGGCGTCATCGATTCTCAATCGCGCGCGGAAGGTTTTCTCGTGTCGCGCGAGGAAGGCCTCTTCCTGGGCGGCGATTCAGCGAAGAAGTGGAAGCGCGAGAAGAAAACGGCCAAGATTCACGCGCTCGAAGAGCACATGGAAGACGTCGAGGAGCGCTGTGTTTTGTACGTCGCCCTCACCCGCGCGCGTGACCATTTGTGGGTGAGCGCCTCGTCGGTGGAGGGAAGAAAGCTGCTCAAGGACGACACGCGACCCTGGCTCTTTACCGAACTCGTCGAGTGCGCGCGCGAGCTCAAAATCGGTCGCGAGATCCGCACCGTGGGCGACGTGTCGCAGGTCGTGGGCCGATCCGCCGTGACCTCAGCCACCGATGACCGCACCGAAGATCTCGTCCGCTCGTGGGTCGAGCTGCGAGAGCGCAACGAGGCAGCAGCAACCACGACGCTCCCGCCCGATGGATTGATGACGGTGACCTGGGCCGACCTCGCCCGGTTCGCGCGCGATCCTGAAAAGTTCAGGGCGTGGCTCGAGAGCGGACGCGCGTTGACGGACCCCGAGGACCTCGTTCGCGACGAAATCGTCATTGCTGACGTTCCCAACGCCAGTTCCGTTCCCCGCGGTGTCGACCCTGCCGACTTCGGGATCTTCGTGCACGAAGTCTTGCAACGCCTCGCAAGCGACGGAAACCTCGACGCCGCGATCGACGCCTCGCTCCCGCACTACGACTTCGCCAAGCAGCGCGCCGCCGCCATCGCCGCCGCGCGCACGTTGGCAGGACACGCGCTTGCCGCGCGTGTCGCGGGCCCCGCACCCGGAGCGCGCGTCGAAGTCCCATTCATGGTCCGACTCGATCGCCTGCTCGTCCGCGGCATCATCGACCGCATCGACACCACCGCCGACGGCACCACGATCACGGACTACAAAGTGGGGGAGCGTACCGAGGATCATTCTTTCCAGGTTCAGGCGTATCTGTGGGCGGCGCGGAGAGCGGGAGTCGCGGAGCCGATGAGAGGGCGTGTGGTCTACCTGCGCGACAAGGATGTCGACGTTGTGGAGGTGTCGGAGAACGTGAATCTGCAGGCGATCACGGCGGACCTGGAGCGGGCGATCAGCGTTGGACCGTGAGCGTTCGGCCCGTCACCGCCGCATACAACTCGAGCACGATTGGCCCATAGACATCTGCCTCGATCGCCAACGCTATCGCGAGGTGACGGTGAGCTTTTCGAGCGAACGGTAGGATTTTGGCGGCTTATCCGGCTGCAGTTGAAGCGATGTCCAAACGCACGTATGCTGTGTCAATGGCTGACAACAAGACCAAACCCACCAACGCGAGTGTTGACTCCTACATCGCCTCGAGAGCCAGCGAACAGCAACGTGTCGACTGCAAGGAGTTGATGGCTCTTCTCAAGAAAATCACCCACCAGCAGCCACGGATGTGGGGACCCAGCATGGTCGGCTACGGCTCCTTTAAGTACACATACGACAGTGGGCGAACCGGAGAGATGCCTTTGGCCGCCTTCGCCATCCGCGGTCGAGAACTGGTTGTCTACGTGATGGCCGAAGGAGAAAAGCAGAAATCCTTGTTGAAGAAGGTTGGCAAGCACAAGATGGGCAAGACCTGCCTATATTTCAAACGACTGGCCGACCTCGACAAGTCAGTGCTCGAAAAGCTCGTCGTCGGTTCGATCGCGGAGGCGAGGCAGCGCTATGGGTAGCGAGCCGAAACAACCGGATGGACTGATCTCCGTGCTGCTTGATGCGAACGCGGAGTTTGGCGATCGTCTCGATGCGGCGATGGACTTGGGTGAGTATGACGAGCCGGCCGCGGAGCAGGCGTTGCTGCGCATCGTGCTCGATGCGAACGCGGACGAAGACCTAGCGGACGAAGCGGGGAACTCGGTGTGTGAAATTTGGTCTCGCCAGGAGAAATACGACGCGGATTTGGTGGCTCGCATGCACCCGGAAGCGCGCAAGTTCTTCGACTAGAAAAGGAGCTAGACGTGAAGCGGGTGCGCGTGGCGGTCAACGACTTGATGCAACAGGGTTACGTCTACTATCTCACGGAACCAATAGGGCAACGCTTTCACCAGGACTTCCGCCCGGAGTTGACTCCCAAGCAGATGCTGGAACTGGGGGTGTTCGGCGGGAAGTACATGACGGACTGCCGGCCGGAGTTCCCGGCGGATTGGTTTGAAGACGCGGAGCTCTGCCCCGACCGTCATGACGCGGCGTTGAATTACTTCGGCGTGAGCGCGTCCCAGCCGCTCTCGGTCTGGCGGGCGAACGGCTGGATCTATCACGACGATCCGCGAGGCTGGTTCCAGTGGTACTGCCGTTACTTCATGGGGAGACGTTGTCCTGACGACGAGCGCCAAATCAAGCGCTGGCGAGCCGTGCGAAGGCATGTCGCACAGCTCGAGAAGAACTGTCGTCCCGGTGACCTGGACTGCCGTCCCAAGCAGAGGCAGGCGTTACTGCATTGGGCCTATGACTCGCGTCGGATTTGAACGGTGACGGACATTCGTTCCAGAGTCCAAGCATTCGCGTCACGGCTGCGGTTTCCGAAGCTGTTCGCGATCACGCTGGCGATCTTTATTTTTGACGTGCTCGTTCCCGATCTGATTCCGTTCGTGGACGAGATTCTGCTGGCGCTGTTCACGGCATTGCTGGGTTCCTGGAAACGACGCCGGGACAAGCCCCCTCAGTAGAAACTCGCCGCGAGATGGAAAGCGATATGAAATGAAGCCTGTTTTTACTGAGACGATGCAGATCGGGATCGTCGTTCGCAACCTCGATGCGGCGATTCGAAAATACGTCGACGACTACGGGATCGGCCCGTGGGAAATCCATAAGTTCAGTCCAGGCGACTTGCATGACCTGCGCGAGTACGGCAAGCCGGTCACGCATAACACGCGCATCGCGACCACGATGATCGGTCACGTGATGTGGGAGTTGATCGAGCCGCTGGACAACGAAAGCATGTTCGCTCGCTTCCTTGCCGAAAAGGGCGAGGGCGTGCACCACATTGCCGTCCGGGCTCCGAACTACGACGAGACCGTGGCCACGGAGGCAAAGCGTGGCAAAGAGCTGGCTCTGAGCTGCAAGTTCGGCGACATCAAGATTGCATACCTCGCCACCGACCGGGATCTCGGTGTGCTCATCGAAGTTTTCAGCGGCCTGCCTGGCGAAGAAACGCCGCGGGCATCCGGATGAGCGAAATACTCCTGCCGTGCCTGGTCGCCACACCGACTGGATTGTTGCGAGTGCCCCGGTCGGATGTGCATCACTTCGTGCGTGGTCGCAGCCCTGGGGAGAGCCTTCCATGAGTTCGCAGCGGTTCTACCACGGCACGAAGGCCGACCTGAAGCCGGGCGATCTGATCGCGCCCGGCTACAGTTCGAACTACGGCACGAGGAAGAAGGCGGCCTACGTCTATCTCACCGCCACCTTGGATGCGGCCACCTGGGGAGCCGAGCTGTCCGTCGGCGAAAGCCCGGGCAGAATCTACATTGTGGAACCGACCGGGCCGATCGAGGATGACCCCAATCTGACCGACAAGAGGTTCCCGGGTAATCCGACGAAGTCATACCGCTCTCGCGATCCGCTTCGCGTGACGGGTGAAGTCACGGAGTGGAAGGGGCACTCCGCCGAGGAGCTGAAGGCGATGAGGGACGGCCTCGAGCGACTTAGGCAACTTGGTATTGAGGCAATCGAGGATTGAGTCTAATGCCCACCGAATCGCAAGGGCCGTCGAGATTGAGTGACTGAACGCAGCCGTGCTAGCGTATGGCCCGATCGAGGGGAGGCAACGTGTCAACCAGGAGGTCATCGTTGAACGGGACTCGAGAGACAATTAGTGCGCTCGCGCTTTCGCTGATGTTGTTCGGTTGCTCCAAAGAAGCTTCGCAACCGGTTTCCGATTCGCAGGCGACGTCCACACTGCCGCCCGAACCGGTCGTCACGTTCACGGCGGCTGACGCCAAATCGGGCGAGCGCATCGAGCACGGCGAGTGGATCGTCGACGTCGACGATGCACGGCGGAAATTGCACGCCCAGCACCACACCCACGCTGTGCTGGAGACGCGGCGCGTTCCGGTCGGACCCGTTAGGGATGTCAAGTTGGCGCTATCCAAGAGCGAGCTAGAAGTGATCAATCCCGGGCCGGGCGAGTTCGTGCACGTCATGGAAGGCGGACGGAACGGCTACCAGAATCTGACGGTCGGCATCACCTACACCGCTCCGGGTGGCGCACCGCCGATGCACACGCACATGGGCGAGGAAGCGCACGTGGTCATCACGGGTCAAAAAATCATGTATGCCCTCGGCGACACTCTGTTCGTCATGGAAGGCCCCTACATCGTCAACATTCCGCCCATGGTGCCACATTCGTTCACGAACCTCGACGACCAGGTCGCCGAGCTGGTGGTGATATTCCCGACTTGTTCTATATCAACCCGGGCCAAAACGCATCGGCCCAGTACCAGGGAATGGCGCAGGGCGCGTTCCTCGACCTCACGCCGTACATCACTGGCGAGTCACTCCAGCAATTCCAGAACCTG
>JAICFA010000104.1 GCA_025923935.1 Candidatus Krumholzibacteriia bacterium | reverse complement strand
CCGCCGCGTCTCTCCTCCCGAGAAGCGCGGGCCCGTCCTTCAACGAGCCACCCGTAGTCAGCCACACCGCATTGTCTTAAATAGACACGTAGTGAATTTCGCGATCGACTCGTTCTAAGCGAAACAGGGGAGTGCGCCCGATCTTGGAAAGGATCGACTCGCTCTCGGACCCTTGATTGGGCCGAATGAGGCGAAGCGGTATCGACATGGCAGGTTGGGCATAGTCGCGGGCCCTGCAGACGAATTTGGGTGTACACGCACCTACTAATGACCACGGGAGTTGGTTCCCGCGCACCCCTGACGCTGCGATAAGATATCACGGGGCAAGGGATTCCGCAACCGAGCGGACTTCTCCCGCGGCCCGATTCCTGCTCAAAACGGCGTGGAACCGGCTGTCGCTGCGGCGTATAATACGGTGTCATTTGACCCCGCGGGTCTCCTAGCCCGCGCCCGTTTACCGACTGAAACAGAACAATTTCGAGGTTTGAACCATGCACAGGCGGATGGTAGCCATCGTTACGCTGAGTTTGGCCCTGGCTGCGGTGGCAGCGTTCGGGGCCCAAGAGACGTCGAAACCCGCGGAGCCGGCCAAGAAGGCCGCGGCCTCGGGTCCCCGGCCCGTCATCGAGATCCCCAGGATGCGCCACGATTTCGGCGAAGTCTACGAACGGCCGAAGTTCGAGGCCAGCTTCCAGGTCCGCAATCGCGGCAAGGCCGATCTCGTTATTTCCGACGTGAAGCCCGGGTGTGGCTGCACCGTGGCGAACTTCGACAAGGTCATTCCGCCCGGCGGCGAGGGTAAAATCGCGCTCGTGCTGGACGGCACACGCGTCCACGGCGAGTTCGCCAAGACCGCACAGGTTCTGTCGAACGACCCCGAGCATCCCGAGCTCACCCTTACCATCGCGGGCAACAAGGTCGCGTTCTTGAACATCGTCCCGGATGGCGTGGTCTATCTCCAGGGACGGTACGACGAGAAGATCGAAAAGAGCGTCACCATCACCTCGAACGAGAAGCAGCCCGATTTCAAGATCACCAAGGTAACGTCCGATATCGACGACAAGATTGCCTACGACTTCAAGCCGGGTGCCGCCAAGGGTGAGTACATCCTGCGCATCGAGAAGAAGCAAGAGCAGGCCATGAGCTCGTCGTACGGCACCGTGACCATCCACACCAACAGCACCAACGCGCCCGAGACCAAGCTCCAGGTGCAGGTCATGACGAAGGGCAACATTACGGTGAGCCCGTCGTCGGTGAACTTCGGTAACGTCGCCTTCGCCGCCAAAGACAAGCAGGCGTCGCCCATCACTCGCACCATCATGGTCATCAAGAACTCGGGCGAGGGTCTCGATCTCAAGGATCTCAAGATCGACAACCCGAACTTCAAGGCGACCATCGCGCCGGTCACCCCGGGCAAGCAGTTCAAGGTCGAAGTCACGTTCCAGCCGCCGTTGAAGCGCGCGCCGTCGCAGCGTGAGATCGGCGAGATGATCATCAACACCAACGACCCGCGCGAGCCGATGGTCAGCATCCGTCTGTCGGCGCGCGCGATATAAGGACCACGACCCATGCACAACCGCAACCATTCGCGATTGACGATGATCACGCTCGTCCTGGCGGCGAGCGTTGCCGCAGGGCTGGCGGCACCCGCCGCCGTGCGCGCGGCCGCTCCCAAGATGGACATCCCGGAGACGCGCCATGATTTCGGGCGCGTGTTCGAGCGCAAGCAGTACATCCACGACTTCATCGTCTATAACCGCGGGGACGCAGACCTCATTATCAACAACGTGCGTCCCGGTTGCGGCTGCACCGTGACCAACTTCGACAAACTCATTCCGGCCGGAAAGCAGGGAAAAATCGAGTTCGTCCTGGACGGCGAAAAGGTGCACGACCAGTTCAGCAAGACCGCCACCGTCAGCACCAACGACCCCGTACACCCGACCATGACCATCGCGGTCTCGGGTGAAGAGATTCCGTATCTCAACATCGAGCCGGAAGGGACCGTGTACCTGCACGGCCGCTACGGCGAGCACGTCGAGCGCAAGATGGAGATCTCGTCCAACGAGAACATCGACTTCAAGGTCGTGCGCGTGTCGTCCAACATCGACGACAAGATCACGTACAAGCTGGACCCGTTGGCCGAGGCCGGACACTACGAGCTGTCGGTCTACAAGAACCCGAAGCTGCCCACGCTGATCACCTACGGAACGCTGTACTTGCACACCAACAGCAAGGAAGCGCCCACCTCGGAGATCCAAGTGCACGTTATCACCAAGGGCAACATTACCGTCAGTCCGGCGGCGGTGAACTTTGGCCCGGTCAAGTTCGGCGAAGGCGCCGGATCGGGGCAGGCGGTCACGCGCGGCGTCATCCTGTCGAAGTCGACGGGCGATTTCAACATCAAGGAAATCACGCTCAGCAACCCCAACTTCACCGCCATCGTGGAGCCGGTCGCCGAGGGCAAGCAGTACCGCGTGCAGGTCACCTTCACGCCGCCGTTGAAGAAGCTCGCGCAGCAAAATGAAACCGCGGAAATGATCATTCACACCACCGATGCGGAAGAGCCGGCCATCCGAGTCGCCGTCGCCGCACGGGCGATGTAACGGAGTAGAACTCGATGAAACGACGAACCCTCATTGCAATGACGTTGGCGATCGCGGCCATGCTGCCGGTCGTCTTGCTGAGCACTCAGCGCGACAATTCGACGGTGCACCTGTCGACCGCTCCCGCGGTCGCGGCCGAGACCAAGACCAAATCGACCGCGTCGAGCCCGAGCCCGACCTCCAAGGTGACGAAGCCGACGTTGCCGAGCGGCACGAGCTCGGAGGACGTGTATCAGAAGCTCACCGCCGAGATCGAAGCGGAAGCCAAGAGCGCCAGCGGCACACCCGAGCAGCAGATGCGCGCCTTCGAAATGATCGCGGCCAAGCTCGATCTGTTCCGCAGCAAGTATCCCAAGACGCCGGAAGCGCTCGACGCGACCTTCCAGCTGGGTGCGATGCGCGCCGGCATGCAGCAGTGGGACCAGGCGGAGAAGCATCTTGCGGAGTTCGTTGGCGGCGCGGGCAGCGATCCGTCGCAGAAAGAAAAGCTGGCGTATGCCCACTACTATTTGGGCGAGGCGTACCGCAACAGCGGCAAGTATGACAAGGCGGAGGGCGAGTACAAGATCATCCTGCGTGAGTTTTCCACCGTCAACGACCGCCTGACCGCGTACGTACAGACGAGCCTTGCGGGTCTCGACGCCGAGAAGAAGCTCGCCATTGGCGGCGAGCCGATTCACTTCGACGTAAAGAGCATCAACGGCGAGAAACTTTCGCCGGCCGCCTACAAGGGCAAGGTGCTGTTGATCGACTTTTGGGCGACGTGGTGCGGCCCGTGCGTGGCCGAGATGCCCAACGTGAAGAGTGTTTACGCCAAGTACCACGGCAAGGGCTTCGAAATCGTCGGCATCTCGCTCGACCAGTCGCGCGACAAGCTCGACATGTATCTGCAGAAGCAGGACATCAAGTGGCCGCAGTACTTCGACGGGAAGTATTGGAACAACGACATCGCGGTCAGCTACGGCGTCAAGTCGATCCCGGCCACGTTCCTGGTCGACAAGAAGGGCAAGATTCGCTACAAGTCGCTGCGCGGAAGGCAGCTGGAGACGGCGGTAGCGGAGTTGCTCAACGAGAAGGTCTAGTTTTTTTTCGACGAGAGATCGACAGCTCGTCCTCCGCTCATTAGTGCTCGCGCGAAGCATTTGAAATCGCGCTGCGCAAATCGCGTCGGACGACTGTCGATCTCTCGTCTTTTCTTACGTGAGAGATCTACAAGAATTGTCGGACACGATTAACGTGTCTCCCGACACGATCAACGTGTCTCCGCTCCCTAAAAGCTGCGCGATGGAATTGATGATCGCGCACTTTAACGTCCGCTCCGACACGTCAATCGTGTCGTGGCGAGCGATCGACAGATTCCCCGACGCGATTTGCGCAGCGCGATTTCAAATGCTTCGCGCGAGCACTAATGAGCGGAGGGGAACGGTCGATCGCGCGTGATCCCTCGCCGTTGAACGCTATTCCTTCGCTAGCAATCGCTCGATAATCTCCATCTCCATTCGAATTCGCTGCTCCCACGAGGTAAACGTTTGGCGCGCGAGAGCGCGTGCATTGTCGGCTAAGTGCTGGCGTTCGGCGGGATCGTTCACTACGCGGGCGATCGTGTCGGCCAGAGCGGCGACGTCGCCGTCTGCGACAACGACACCCGTCTCGCCGTCGCGGACGATGGTGGCGGTGTCGCCGGCGTCGTAGACGACGACGGGAACGCCGCACAGCATGGCTTCGCAAGTCGGCAGCGCGCGATTGGTGAGCTCGCTGGTCGAAACGAAAACGTCCGATGCGGCCATGAGCCGGGGAATGTCATCGTGGGGGATGGTGCCGAGAAAGCGAAGGCGATCGGCGATCCCGGCGCTGGCGGCGGCGCGCTCACACTGGGCGCGCAGCGGCCCGTCGCCCGCGAACACGAACACGGCGTCGCGATTGCCGCCGGCCACCACACGGGACGCTGCCCGCACGAAGTCGAGCGGGCGTTTCGATTTCACCAAGCGCGAGAGAAAGAGAATCACGGGACCGGACTCGGGGAGCGAGAACGAGCGGCGCGCCTCCTTGCGATCGATGTGCCGCTCCGCCCATTCGACGTCGAGTCCGTTGGGGAGGAAATGGATCTTTTCGGCGGGGAGACCGCGGCCGCGCAGGATCTCACCGCCGCGCGTGCCATCGTCGAGCACGATCCACGCGTCCTGTGGGTAGCGCAGCGCGGAGAGCTGCTCGAGATTTTTGAACGCGTATTTCATGGCGCCCCACTCGGTGTGGACCAAATCCATGACGCCGAACAGCTTCACCACGCTGGGGATGCCGAGCTGGGCGCGGCATTGGTGCGTGGCCGCGGTGGCATAGTGGGAGTGGCCGATGACCACACCGGGCCGTAGCGCGCGCGCGAGGCGCAGCGCGCGCGGGACGACGAGCAGTTGAAAGAGGAACGGCCACAACGGACGGCGCACGAATGTCGGCAAGGAACGCGTGGCGGCGAAGAAGTTGGGGTAGGTGTGGGTGTGCACGCGCGCGTCGCGGTGCGGCGCGCGCGGCCGCGGCCGCGGCCGCAGAAAGTGGAGCTCGTAGCCGGCGCGCGCGAAGGCGTCGATGAAGCGCTCGTCGTCGGAAACACCGGCCTTGCTATCGCCGCCGAGCGACCACACGCTCTCCCAGGGTGAGACGACGAGAATGCGCGCGCGCGCGTCGTTCACTCGATGCGGCACGTGAGCGTGCCGATGCCCTCGATGCTCGCGCGCAGCCGGTCGCCGGACTTGAGAAAGCGCGGCGGCTTGCGATACACACCCACTCCCGCGGGCGTACCGGTCGCGACGACGTCGCCGGGCTCGAGTGTCGCGGTCTGCGAGATATAGTGGACGAGATAGTCGACCGTGAAGGTCATGCGGTCGGTGCGGCTCGACTGCAGCATCTCGTCGTTTACCGCGAGCGAGATGGCGAGCGCGTGCGGATTGGGAATTTCGTCGCGCGTGGTGAGCCATGGACCCAGCGGCCCGCTGCCGTCGGTGCTCTTGGCGCGAAACCACTGCTTCTCGCGCGCCTGGAGATCGCGCGCGGTCAGATCCATGAACACGCAGTACCCCGCCACGTGGTCATAGGCGTCCACCATCGAGACGCGGTGCGCGCGTTTGCCGATGACAAAGGCCAGCTCGACTTCGTAGTCGAACTGCTCCACGCCGTGCGGGTACGGGACCGCGTCGCCGTCGCCGCCCAGCGCGTTGGGTCCCTTCAAGAACATCATGGGCGAATCGGGCGCGGTCTTGCCCTGCTCCTCGGCGTGATCGGCGTAGTTGAGGCCGAGACAAATGATCTTCGACGGATTGGTGATAGCGGGGCCGAGGCGGACGGAGCGCAGCGGCGTGCGTGCGGCGGAGCGCACCGAGCGCTGCGCGATGGAGTGAACCTCGTCCAAGAGATTCTGCGCGATGATGTCGCGCACCGTGGGCGGCAGGGTCGACGTCACCGCGCGCAAGTCGAGCACGTCGTCGCCGATGACGACGCCGGGGCGCTCGCGCCGCGGAGGTCCGAAGCTTACCAGTCGCATGCCGCTAACTCGTCAGCTTGGTCAAGCGGGACAGAAACTCTTCTTTGTCGATGAATTCAACCGCGCGCAGATTGGCGCGCTCGCGTCCGGCCGCGTCGATGAACACGATGGTGGGGACACCGCGGATATCGAACTTACGCCGCAGCGCGCGCACCTCGGGCGATCCGTGTTGGGTGAGGTCCGCCTTGAGCGTGATGATGTCTTCGGCGGCGTCGATCACTTCCGGCTGGTTGAAGGTCTGGTGCTCGAGCTCTTTGCACGGCAGGCACCATTCCGCCGAAAAATCGATCACCACCGGCTTGCCCTGCGCGGCCGCCTCGGCCAGCACCGACTCGGCGTATGGAGTCCACACGATCCCGTCGCTCACCGTGCGGCCGAAGATGTTGCCGGGCGCCAGTACCAGATACAGCCCGTACAACGGGGCCACGACCCCCACGAAGCGGCGAAAGCCGCTGAAGAAGAGTGAGCTGGTTTTCACCTTCGAAACGAAGCCGAGCAGCACGCCGCCGATCACCAGCACCGCGCCGAGAATGAGGAAGTAGGATGTGTCGCCCACGACGGGGCGGAGGAAGTACGCCGCCATGCCGAGCAGCACGATTCCGAAAAGCTTGCGCACCCATTCCATCCATTCGCCCGACTTCGGCAGCCGCGTGATGTTGCCCGACGCGATGGCAAGGACGACGAAGGGAAGTCCCAGGCCGATGGCCAAGACGAAGAACAGAGAAAAGCCGAGCAGCGGATTGGCGGCCTCGCCGACGAAGGTCAGCAAGCCGAGGACGAACGGCCCAATGCACGGTGCCGCCACGATGCCCACCGTCAGCCCCATCAAGAACGAACCCAGGTTGCCCTGCTTCGCCGTGCCCGCGACGCCGGCCAGACGCGTCGGCACACGGATCTCGTACACACCGAACATCGACAGCGCGAGCCCCACCATGACGATCGCGATGACCGCGAGCACGAACGGATTCTGCAGCGCCGACCCGAACAGACTTCCCGTCAGCGCGGCGATGAGACCGAGTGTCGAGTACATCGCCGCCATGCCGAGCAGGTACAGCACCGCGAGCAGTGCCGTGCGTCCGCCGCGCCCTTTCGCTTGTCCGCCGAAGTAACTCACCGTGATGGGAATCATCGGATACACGCACGGCGTCAGATTGAGCGCGAGCCCGCCCAAGAACACCAACACGAAGGCAAACAGCCAGCCACGCTTCGCAATCGCGTCCTTGAGCTGGTTGGGCGTGGCGTTGTCGCCGCCGGAGTCGGAATCGCCGCTGCCGGTCTTGCCGATCACCGGCGTGAAATCGATGCGGTCGAAGATGTCGGGGTTGGCGAGATCGACCGGATCGCGCGGCGAGGAGATGGTCAGCGCCACCGGCACGTCGAGGGTTTGCGGCAGCAGGCACTTCTCGTTGTCGCACGCCTGATAGGTGATCGTGGCCGACAGGTTGGACGCACCCAGCGGCACATTGTCGGCGACGTCGATCACCGCGCCGACGTACACCACTCCTTCGTACAAACGGAGCGAGCTCTCCGCGAACTCAAGCTTCTTCTCCACCCCTTGGGGGTAGACCACACCGCGCAGCGTCACACCCTCGGGCAGCGTGAACGCGACCTCGGTCGGCACCAAGAATTCCTCCGAAGCGGGGTTGGCGTTGATGTGCCATGGTGCCGTGATCTTGATCTCGATGGCCAGCTGGGCCGACCCGCCCTGGGGCACGTTCGACAACGACACGTAGCCGCTGGCGGCGACCGGGTCGCTTGCGAAGGGGTCGGGCAACTGGGCCAGGGTGGTCTGCGCCGTGGCCACCACGATGCACGCCAAAATCGACAGAATTCGTTTTATCATAATGGTTTGGGAGATCTCCGGGCGCGGGAAGCCCATCCCCTGGTACACCGCGCGAATGGGTTGGTTGCCGGATGATAGCGCGTCCGGGCGGTGGCGGCAACCGGGGCCTTAATCCGGCGCCGAGGTTACCATGCGGTCCACCAGGTAGGGCATTAGGCGCCGGTGGACCTGCTTGGCCACCATCCAATAGTAGCGGCTCTTCTTGTCGCCGGTTTTGACCGCGGTGGCGACCGTCAACGTCTGCGGCGAGGTGTCCTTCACCAGAATGTACGAGACGATGTACGCGACCCCGGCCGTCTTGCCTTCGTACGCGACCTCATTCTGGCCGCGATACACCTCGCGGTCGCCGCGATGAAAGGCTTGCTGTGCCACGCGGTCGATGCTTCCGAAGGAGCGATATTGCATGGGCGCAATATAGGCGTCGGTGTAGTCCGGGGTGCCCATCGCTCCCGCGATGTAGCTCCCCGACGGGACCGGAATGCGCACCACGTCGTGAGTTTGCGCCACTCCCGCCATGATGAGCAGCCCCACCGCGCAGGTGACGAGAACCACGAAGGCCCCGAGGAGGAGAATCTTGATGATGGTGAGCATGAGCTCGGTCAGCGCTTCACCGCGACGCTGACACCGTCACGAATGGGCAGCATCACCATCTGAACCCGGTCGTCGTGCAGCACGTGCTGGTTGAAGCGCGCGAGGGCTTTGTCGTCATCGGTCTTGGGGTCGAGCACGGCCCCGCTCCACAGCACGTTGTCGGCCAGGAGCACGCCGCCGCTGCGCACCTTCGGGACGCACGCGTCCCAATAGCGCACGTAGTTCTGTTTGTCGGCGTCGATGAAGACGAGGTCGATGGGCTCGTCGAGGGTGGCGATGGTGTCGAGCGCGGGTGCGAGCTTCAAATCGATCTTGGCGCCGTGCGGGCTGCGCGCCCAAAACGAGCGCGCGATAGTGGTCGCCTTGGGATCGACGTCGCAGGTAATAATGCGGCCGCCCTCGGGTAATCCCTCCGCCATGCAAAGCGCGCTGTAGCCGGTGAACGTCCCAACCTCGAGCACGCGCTTCGCTTTGGTGAGGACGACGAGGAGCTTCAAGAACATGCCCTCGAGGTGACCCACCATCATCTGCGGATGCGTGGTCTGCGCGCGCGTGGCGGCCGCGAGCTCCTTGAACAACTCCGGCTCGGGAGTCGAGTGCGCTTCCGCGTAGGCTTCGATGTGTTCGGGGACGAAGGGGATCATCGGGGGGAGGATACGCCCGCGGAGGAATTTCCCTCAAGAAAGCAATCTGCTATCTTCGACCGCCGCCATGCAGATCGTCTATCTCATCCGCCACGCCGAAACCGGCTTCAACCGCCACGGCCGCGTCCAGGGGCACAGCGAATCGACCCTGAGCCGCCTCGGCCTCGAGCAGGCCCGCCGCATCGCGAAGCGCTTGAGCTACGTCGACTTCGTCGCCGCGTACGCCAGTCCGTCCAAGCGCACCATGCAGACCGCGCGCGTCGTGCTGAAAGGCGGCCCGGAGATCCAGTCGCGCGAGGGGCTGCGCGAGATCCGGCTGGGGGTGTGGGAGGGCAAGAAAGCGACCACGCTGCGGGAGCGCTACCCGCGCGAGGTCGAGCTGTGGTTCCACAAGCCGAGTGCGGTGCGGATCGAAGGTGCCGAGACGGCGGGCCAGTTCCGGCGCCGGGTGGCGCGCGAGATGACGCGGATT
>JAICFA010000103.1 GCA_025923935.1 Candidatus Krumholzibacteriia bacterium | reverse complement strand
CGCAAGAGCGCGGCGTTCCGCGACATCGTGGCCCGTGCTGCCGCTATCGAAGGGCTGCCGTTCGGCTTCGCGCGCACCAAGCGCAGCGTAATTGTTTCCCCGAAACCGTTGCGCGCGAGCTTCGCCTTCAGCGTCGACCCGGAGACGGGGGATCGCTTCGTGCAGTCGACGCGCGATTCGTTTCCCATCGGCGACATCCGGCGTGTCGACGTCGCCACACTGCAAGCATTGTCGGTGGTCGGAAACGTCGTCGGCGAGATCGGCGATGACTCCGGCGCGTACCAACTGGTGGCGCGCGGCGACCTGGACGGGGTCTATCTGTTGGAAGCGGCACCGGGGCGGCTCGCGAATACCTTCGGCATCACTTCCTTCGACGACCTGGTGCACTTCGTCGCCTTGCTGCGCCAGCGGCGCACGGGCGTCCCATTGGCGCAGCGCGTGGCGGCGTTTCGCACCGGCGACGTGGCGCTGCCGGCGGCCGAGCATCTCGCCGGTGCCCTGGCGGAAACGCACGGACGACTGCTTTTCGATGACCAGGTCGGTGGGTGATCGGGCGGTTGACCGGTCTTGCCGATGACGCGGCCGACCAACTGGCGCAGCGTTTCGAAGACCACACGCCGGGAAACCTGGCCACCCTGCGGCGCGATTTTCTCGCACTCACCGTCGAATCCGGCGTCCCGTTCGAGGCCGCGACCGAGTGGTTCGGGCGGCTGCTTCGCCACGCCGTTAGCGCGCTCGACCGCCAGCGCATCATCGCCGATGCGCTCATCGTGCGCGCGTGTCTGGTGCTCAAGGCGCGGTCCCGCGGCGAGTTTTTTGCACGCATACTGGACGGTCGTATCGATACCGACAAGCGAATGCGTTATCAAGATCTGCTCGAATCGGAGGGTGGGTGGCTTCCACCCAGCGTGCGCGAAAGCGGGCGGCGTCACCGGGTAGTCGGGAATCGCGTTCGGGCGCCGTTGTGGATCGTCGCCGGTGTGACACGCGACGCATCCGACGCCATCATGCGTATGCAGGCGAGCGAGCGCGCGGGTAGTGTCGAGGAATTCCGCTTGGCTGCATCCAAAATGGGAGTTAATTTCGAGACGGTCGATGCGCTGATCCGGGCAGGGGCATTCGGCATCGCCGCGGAAGTAAGCATGACGGGCTCGGGGCCACTCGGGCCCATTGTTGTATCGACTGCGGCGAGCGAACAGATGAACATGACATTCGCGGATACCGTGGCCGCGGAGTCGTCTCCTTCTGATCCTTCCCCTGCCCGAGGGCCGTCGCCCAAAAAAGATGGCAACTCGCGACACGGATATCGCGTAGTCCCATCGTTGTCGGAGTTCTATCCCCACCCAAGCGCCACCCCAGTCGAACTGGCCGGGCGCATCCGGAATCTCCGCGACTTCAAGACCAGTTCAGGGAAAACGGTTGGTTTCTTCGAACTATTCGACTCCAGTGGTTCGGTACGCGTCTTCGTACCCTGGGAGCGCGTCGCTCGACTTGGCGAGCCTTTGAGCGACGGGTGTCGTGTGATCGTATCGGGCAAGGTCCGATTGCGCGATGGAAGAAAGGTGTGCGATGCGCTGGAGATCGTTTTGACTGAAGGAGGGAATGGTCATGGAGAAACTTCCCCTGACGATCCGTCAAAAGGAGATCCTTGAGTATCTGGGAGTACATACGCGCGATTATGGATACCCGCCCACCGTCAGAGAAATCTGCCGGGCCACGGGGTTGAAGTCGCCGCGCTCGGTGAGCCAGCATTTGCAGGCGCTCGAGCGCAAAGGCTACATCCACCGCGGACGGGACAAGTCGCGCGCAATTCGTTTCCTGGAACGCCCGGAATCTCTGGGTGCGAACGGGTCCGATCATGCAGTGGCGTTGCCATTGAAGGGTGTGGTCGCGGCGGGACTCGCTGCGATGGGGAGCCACGTTCCGGACGCGAGCTACTATGTAGATCGCGGGTTGTTTGCCGGAGATGGCAATTTCCTCATGAAAGTCGAAGGCGACTGCATGGTGGATTCACACATCCTGGAGGGCGATTTAATCGTGGTGGCACCATCGGCGAGTGCATCGAGTGGAGATATCGTCGTCGCCAAGGTAGGCGGCGAGATCTCCGTGAAGCGCTACGAAACGCGCGCCGGCGGTGAGTACCTCGTGTCGCAGATGGGCCCGGTAAAGATCGATACCAAAGCGCCGCACGTCCAGATTTTGGGGCGAGTGGTGGGGTTGATTCGATCGGCGTGTTGAGCTAGACGTCTCGCCCCTTTTTTCTCGCCCCGTACGCGTTGGACGCGGCGCGCACCCTACCGCGCGCGCCGCGACGCCGCAGCGCCCCTTTTCCCCCGGCCTGTTTTCGTTTGACACCGACCCTTCCGGGCCGTAGCCTCTCCCTTCCACCAGTCTGCAAAGCGTCTTTCGACGTCCCCATCGTCTAGCGGTTAGGACACCGCCCTTTCACGGCGGCGACACGGGTTCGAGTCCCGTTGGGGACGCCATAACTTCGACATGGCACGCAAAGGCAACCTCGCAAAAACCTACGAAGCGGAGATCCGCCGCCACGCGCTCGATTACCCCGAGACCCGCGAAGACCATCCCTGGGGAGAGACTGCATTCAAGGTGAAGGAGAAAGCGTTCGTCTTCATGCGCTGCGACGAGAACGGCCTCAGCGTAGGCGTCAAGCTTCCGCACTCGAGCCGCGTCGCGTTGAAACATCCGTTCTGCGAGCCGACCCACTACGGAATGGGAAAGTTCGGCTGGGTCACCGCGGCCTTTGCGCCCGGCGACGACGTTCCCATGAAGCTATTGAAGGAGTGGATCGACGAGAGCTTTCGCGCGGTGGCACCGAAAACTCTGGTGAAGAAGATGGATTCCGTGCCAACTCGCGCGACGACGAACGCGATCGCTAAGCGAAAGAAAAAGGCCCGCTGATCACGAATTTTCCGTGGTTGGCAGGCCCATCAGAAAGCGGCGCGGCCATGAGCATCGCGTCGAGCGGCTGACCTTCTACGAGCTCCATGGTGAAGAAGTGCAGGCCATCTGCTTCCTCGACCGAGTGCAGCGTGACGATATGGGAATGATTGAGGCCGGCGACCGTCTTCGCTTCGCGCTCGAAGCGGTCGAGCCGGGTCTTGTCGCCCGCCATATCCGGCGGGAGGACCTTGAGGGCGACCTCGCGTTCGAGGCGGAGGTCCCGGGCGCGGTAGACTTCCCCCATGCCGCCGCGGCCGATGAGGGCGAGGATTTGGTAATGCCCCAGGGTCCGACCGATCAAGGTGCGCGCCTCCGTGTCGAGCGTGGAGCGCACGGTAGGCGCTTGCAGCCCGCCCTTGCCCCTTGGACCGCGATTCTATTCAGTTAACTCCACACGGACCAAGCCCAAACTGCGGTCGGAGGGTCCTTTCCGGCGGGGTCACACGGCCCTCCCATCAGGCCTCTCGCGGTGGTATTCTTCGTCCTAGCGGTTTCTCCGGCAACTCCGGTGCGTATCTCCCGTATTCCGTGCAAGTAACCTCACCCCCACGGGCTGTTTCTAGGAGGCTTCAGTCGAATGAGGAAGAAACGGATTCTAATTGGCGGCGCCATTGTGCTCGTCATCTTCGCCGCCGTTGCGGTGATGGGCATGCGCGGCCGCGGCGAAACCGCAGTCACCGTGCAGACCGGCAAGGTGTCGCGCCAGAAGATTGTGCAGAAGGTCAACGGGACCGGAAAGATTCAGCCCAAGACCCAGGTCAAGATCAGCGCCGACGTGAGTGCCAAGATCACCAAGCTCGCGGTGGTGGAAGGGCAGTGGGTCGAAAAAGGAACCTTCCTGCTCGAGCTCGATCGGCAGCGCTATCTCGCGCTGGTCGAGAGCGCCGAGGCCAACGTGCGCTCGGCGGAAGCGGAAGCGAAGCTGGTCAAAGAAAACCTCGGACGCGCCGAGAAAGAGTTCAATCGGTCGAAAGAGCTCAAGGGCCGCGACCTGGAGTCGCAATCGATCTACGAGGACCGGGAAGCTGCCTACCAAGTGGAGCTGGCGCGCTACGACTCCGCGTCGAACCAGGTCTCGCAGGCGCGTGCGGCCCTCAAGCAAGCGCGCGACGATCTCTCCAAGACGACGATCTACGCGCCCATGTCGGGCACCATCAGCGAACTCAACAAGGAGGAGGGCGAGATTGCGATCGGATCACAGTTTCAGCCCGACGTCATCCTCGTCATCGCTGACCTGGCTGTCATGGAAGCTCAGATCAACGTGGACGAGAACGACATCGTCGCCATAACGCTGGGCCAAGAAGCGGAAATCGAAGTCGACGCGTTGCCCGACCAAGTGCTAAAGGGCACCGTGAGCGAGATCGCGAGCAGTGCCAACTCCACCGGCGTGGGCTCGACCGACCAGAAGACCGAGTTCGAGGTCAAGATCGTGGTGACCGATCCGCCGCAAACGCTGCGACCGGGCATGACCGCGACCGCGGATGTCTTCACCAAGAGCAACGACACAGCGCTTTCGGTCCCGATCCAGAGTGTCGCGTTGCGGACCGTCGACCAGCTCAAGGTCAAAGGCCAGAAGCAAGAGGATGCGGAGAAGGCCTTCAAGGCCGACAAGGACGGCTTCGTCGAAATCGTGTTCTGCATCGAAAGCGGCAAGGCGGTCGCCAAGCAGGTGAAAACCGGCATTCAAAGCGACGACTTGATCGAGATCATCGAGGGCGTGAACGAAGGCGAAGAAGTCGTAACGGGCAGCTACCGCGCCATTTCGAAAGATCTCAACAACGGTGCGGTGGTGACCATCAACAACGAGATCAAGCCCGACAGCAAGGAAAAGACGGAGCAGGCGAGTGCGTCCAACTAACGGTAACCCGCCGTCGACCAACGGTGCTTCGCTCGAGCTGCGCGACGTCGTCAAGACGTACGTTATGGGTGCGGACACCGTGCACGCGCTGCGGGGCGTGTCGCTCGACATCCATCGCAACGAATACGTGGCCGTCATGGGCCCGTCCGGCTCGGGCAAGTCGACCCTGATGAACGTCATCGGCTGCCTCGACGTGCCGACTTCGGGGACGTACGCGCTCGAGGGGCAGATGGTGGCGACCATGTCCGAGTACCAACTGGCGGACATTCGCAATCAGCGCATCGGATTCGTGTTTCAGACCTTCAACCTGATCCCGCGCTCCAACATTTTTCACAACGTGGAGCTGCCGCTGATCTACGCCGGTGTGGCCAAGTCGAAGCGTCGCGAGCGGGTGGAAAGCGCCATCGATCGCGTCGGACTGGCAAATCGAATCAAGCACAAGCCCAATGAGCTGTCGGGTGGCCAGCGCCAGCGCGTCGCCATCGCACGTGCCTTGGTGGGGAACCCCTCCATTATTCTCGCCGACGAGCCGACCGGAAACCTCGACAGCAAGACGGGCGATGAGATCATGGCGCTGCTGGACGAGCTTCACGCCGCCGGGCAAACCATCATCCTGGTGACGCACGAGGACTATATCGCGGAACACGCGCACCGCATCATCCGTTTGCGCGACGGGATCATCGAAAGCGACCAGGTTGTGTCGCGCCGCACGGGCTGACCATGCGCTGGCGAATCGATCTGGAAGAATCGCTCGCCATCGCCTTGAGCGCGTTGCGCGCCAACAAGGCGCGCGGGGTGCTGACGACACTCGGCATCATCATCGGGATCGTCGCGGTCATCATGACCATGACGGCCGCGCACGGACTGCAAAGCGCGTTTCGCCAGAGTTTTTCCGCGGTGGGGAGCGACGTCATCTACGTGTCGCGCTTCCCGTGGATCATCATGAACGATTTCTTCCTGTACCGGAACCGCCCGCCCATGGATTTGCACGATGCCGACGAGCTGGCGGCGCGCCTGAAGGGAAAGGCCATCGTCAACCCGACCATGGGCGGACAACAGGACGTGAAGTATCTCAATGAGACGATGGATGGCGTCTCAATCGTCGGCACTACCGAGAAGCGAACCCTGGTGGCGAGCGGACAAGCGGACAAGGGGCATTTCCTCACCGATTTCGAGGTTCAATACAAGAAGAACGTGTGCGTGATCGGCACCGACATCGAGAAGGCGCTGTTCAAGGGAACCGACCCGCTCGGCAAAGAGCTCAAGATCGGGCGCGCGACGTTTCGCGTGGTGGGCGTGATGGAGAAGCAGGGAGGTGGATTCTTGGGCGGACCCAGCTTGGACCGTCAGATCTATGTGCCCATTACGTCATATATTCGCGCCTACGGTGGCAAGCGCCTGGACGTCAACTTGGGTGTGAAAGCGCGAACGCAGGAGGGCCTGGACGACCTCGAGTATGAAGTGATCGGGCAGATGCGGACGATCCGCGGGCTACGCCCGAACGAGAAGGACGACTTCTCGATCAACAAGCTCGACACGTTGGTGGGTGCGTTCGACAACGTGATGGGAGTGGTCCTGCTGGTGGGTCTCTTGATCACCAGTATTTCGTTGTTTGTGGGTGGCGTGGGTGTCATGAACGTCATGTTCGTATCGGTCACCGAGCGCACGCGCGAGATCGGCATCCGCAAGGCCATCGGGGCCAAGCCGCACAGCATTCTGTTTCAGTTCTTGTTCGAGTCGGCCGCCATCTGCTTGACGGGCGGGTTTATCGGGATCGCGATCGCGTCGCTCTTGACCGCCGTGCTGAACGCCACCGTTATGCCCGCGAGCGTGTCACCGGGAATTCTCCTCACCGCGGTGGTGGTTGCGGTGGCGGTGGGTGGAATCGCCGGTCTCATGCCCGCTCTCAAGGGCGCGCGCATGAATCCCGTCGACGCGCTGCGCTACGAATAAGGAACGGCCATGCGACCCTCCGATCTATTTAGCATGTCCACCGGCGCCATCGTCGGGAGCAAGCTGCGCTCGTCGTTGACCCTGCTCGGCATCGTGGCCGGGGTCGCGTCGATCATCGCCGTGATGACCGCGATTCAGGTGGTGCAGTCCGCGATGGAGCACGAGATGAGTGTGCTGGGCACGCAAACCTTCCAGGTGCAGAAATGGCCGGCCGGCTTCAGCTCCGACGCCGATCGACGCAAGGCCATGCGCCGGCCTCCTCTCACCATCGAAACCGCCGAGGCCATTCGCCAGCAGGTGGGGACCGTCGACATCGTGGGCTCGGAGTTGTGGGAGTTCGGTTTCAAGGCGGAGTACGGCGGCGAGGAAACCAATTCCAACGTTTCTATCGTGGGCGGTACACCCGAATACCCGCAAAACAACACCCACTACGTGGGCAGTGGCCGGAATATCTCGCACCTGGACGTCAAGGCAGGGCGGCGCGTCGCGGTCATCGGCTACGCGATCGGCCAGAAGCTGTTTCCGTTCATCGACCCGGTCGGGAAGGAGATCCGCGTCGACGGCCGCAAGTACGAGATCGTCGGGGTCTTCGACGAGAAGAAATCCGCGTTCGGTTCCGCCTACGACAACTACGTGCTAATTCCCATTTCCACCTTCCAGTCGGTGTACGGCATGACCAGCCGCGACGGCTTCACGCGCTCGGTCAACATCACGGTGCACGCCAAAACACCGGCCTTGATCGACGACGCCATCGAGGAGACGCGCCAGGTCGTGCGCCGCGAGCGCCACGTGCGCGCGGGCGAGCCCGATAACTTCGATTTCTTCAGCAGCCAGAGTCTCATTACCGAGTTCGACAAGCTGACCGCAAAGATCAAGATTGCCGCCTTCGTGATCAGCATCATCGCGTTGATCGTGGCCGGCATTGGCATCATGAACATCATGCTGGTATCGGTGACCGAGCGCACCAAAGAGATCGGCATTCGCAAGTCGCTGGGAGCGAATCCTACCAACATCCTCGCGCAGTTCCTCCTGGAAGCGGTCATCCTCTGTAACATGGGCGGAGTCGTCGGCATCCTAGTGGGTTTCGGCCTGGGCAACGTGATCACCTTCTTCACCTCGTTCGAGGTCAAGGTCCCGCTGCAGTGGGCCGTGATCGGCCTGGTCTTTTGCTCGACCGTCGGCATCGCCTTCGGCCTCTTGCCCGCGATTCGTGCGTCGCGCCTGCACCCCATCGACGCCTTGCGCTACGAATGAAGTTGGGTCCCCGCCTATTGCCTCGCGGCGAGCGGGGGACTCATGGACGAAAGTCGCTCACTCGCGAGGACGAGTTCCGAGACCACAGCCCGCCCAAGAAGCAACCCGTCTCCCTCGCCAGCGTGCGCCACGCGTTTTGGAGCATCGTGTGGCCGCGACGACGGCTAGTCCTGCTGGGCCTCGTTTTTGTCGGCGTCAACCGGCTGGCCGGATTGGTTCTGCCCGGCTCGACCAAGTACCTCATCGACAACGTGATCGCCCAGCGCGACACCGGCATGCTCAAACTCTTGCTGGTCGTCGTGGGGGGTGCCATTCTGGTGCAGGCGCTGACGTCGTACCTGCTCACGCGTCTGCTCAGCGTCGAGGCACAACATCTGATCTCCGTGCTGCGCGCGCAAATGCAGCAGCACATCCTTCGCCTTCCCGTCGCCTTCTTCGACAACAGCAAGAGCGGAGCCCTGGTCTCGCGCATCATGACGGACGTCGAGGGGGTCCGTAACTTGGTCGGAACGGGTCTGGTCCAGCTGGTCGGCGGACTCTTGACCGCGTCGGTCGCACTCGTGCTCCTCATTCGCATGAGCCCCAAGATGACGCTGTATGCATTCGTTCCGCTGGTGGTGTTCGGTTTCATCTCCATGAAGGCCTTCGCCTATATCCGCCCCATCTTCCGCAAGCGGGGGGCGATCAATGCCGAGGTCACCGGCCGCCTGACCGAAACGCTCAACGGCATTCGCGTCATCAAGGGGTTTCATGCCGAGCCGCAGGAGTACAAGGTGTTCGCGGTCGGTACCGACCGCATCTTTCAAAACGTGCGGGAGTCGTTGACCGCGACGAGTCTGATCACGAGCCTAGCCACACTCCTCATGGGGCTCGGGAGTGTGATCATCATGGGCCTCGGCGGTACCATGATCATCCGCGGCGAGTTGACGGTCGGCGAATTTGTGTCGTTCACGCTCTACCTCGCGTTTTTGGTGGCACCCATCGTTCAGATGAGCAACATCGGCACCCAGATCACCGAAGCCTTCGCCGGACTCGACCGGATGGAAGAGATTTTGCGCATGGAGACCGAGGGGGAAGAAGCGGGCCGCACCGTGGTTCTCAACCACATCAAGGGCGACATCGTGTTCGAGAACGTTTCGTTCGCGTACACCGAAGCCGAAGTGCTCAAGGATGTGAGCTTCGACGCACCCGCCGGAAGTGTGACCGCGTTGGTGGGGAGCTCGGGGTCCGGCAAATCGACCATTGCGGGGCTCGCGGCATCGTTCCGGATTCCGACGCGCGGTGTGGTTCGAATCGACGGCCACGACCTGCGCACCGTTCGGCTCGACAGCTACCGCAGCCACCTCGGTGTCGTGCTGCAGGACGAATTCTTGTTCGAGGGCACTATTCGGGAGAATATTCTGTTTGCCCGCTTCGACGCGCGCGAGGACGAGGTCATCGCAGCCGCGCGATCCGCGCACGTCACGGAGTTCACCGACCGCTTCGAAGCGGGACTGGACACCTTGATCGGCGAGCGCGGTGTGAAGCTCTCCGGCGGCCAGCGCCAGCGCGTTTCCATCGCGCGCGCGCTGCTCGCGGATCCGCGCATTCTCATCTTGGACGAAGCCACTTCCAGCCTCGACACCGAGAGCGAGGCGTTCGTTCAGGAAAGCTTGGCGCGTCTTATGGCCGG
>JAICFA010000102.1 GCA_025923935.1 Candidatus Krumholzibacteriia bacterium | reverse complement strand
GCGCCGGCGGTAATCGACCGTGGCGCGCGCCGTCTCGCGGCGCTCGTCGGTCTGCTGCAATTCGTGCGTGTAGCCGTCCGCGTTCACGCTCAACCGCGGCGTAGCCGCCCAACGTCCGTCGAAGCCGGCCTTCACACTCGCGCGCTCGCTGTCCGCACCGCGGAAGGACGGATTGGAGAAATCGCCGTCGACGCGGCGCAGATACACGTCGAGATCCGAGGCACCCCTCACCGCGGAGAGTCCCACCTTGTACGCATCGCCGTCGCCGACCACGTCGTCGTTGCTGCGCGCAATCTCGCCGGAGGCGCGCAGCCCGCGCCAGCCGGCTTCGCCGTCGACACCGTAGAGCGCGTAGCCCGGACCCTCGCCCGAGTTGCCGACCGCGGTCAAGCCGGCGCGGTAGCGCTTGCCGTTGGCCAGGTCCCCGCGAATCCCGAACAGAAATGCATCGGCGCCGCCGGTTTCGGTCTCGTACGTCACGACGATGGTGTTGGGATTGAGCTCGCGGTCCGTCACCGGCACTGGCTCCATGAACAGGATCGAGCCGTCGTACGGATTGACGGTATAGTCGCGGCGGCGCAGCATGACGCGCGCCTCCAGCACGATCTCGCTCTGGAAACGGTCGCGCGTCTCGATCACCACGCGCTCCGAGTTCTCCACGATGGGAGAGTGGCTGAGGTAATAGAACCCGCTGGTGCCATCGGCGGGAATGTCGTCCGTGACGGTGACGAAGTCGGTCTCGGTGACGAACGCGCGCACCGAGTTGGGTCCTTCCACGAGTGCGGTCGACAATCCGCTCACGACTTGCTGGTACGTCAGAAACTCGCCGCGGTCGATGGGTGTGCGGAAGTCGCCGTAGCGCAAAAACGATTGCCCGCGATCGAGCGAAAGATAGTTTCCTCCCCGCGCCGGTGCGGAATAGTGCAGCGCTGACGCGTCGCCGAACATCGGATACTGCTTCTCCGGATCGGGCTCTTTGAGCAGCGGGTCGTCGTAGCGTTTCTTGGTGTCGATGCGCGCCGTCACACTCACGTTACCCGGTGCAGCGCCCTGCACGAACAAACGCGCCTCGGCGTTGCCGCCAAGACCGTCGGTGAAATTCTCCAGTCCTTGTCCGCTGCCGGAGCCGCCCTTTTCGTACACACCCGCCGACAGGTCCACGACGCCGGTCGCCAAGAGCGGCCGGTCGGGGGTTACAAAGACCACTTCCGTCGACGCGCGCATGCCGTCGAGCTCGATCGTGATTCGTCCGGCGCCGGTAGCGTGGCGCGGCTCGACGTCCACGCTCACCAATCCGTCGCGCGTCATCGTCGACGCGGTTCGCGTCACCAGATCCGCTCCCTCCACCACCGCTGCGGTCCATCCGTCCATCACCGGCAGGCCGAACGCGTCGCGCACGGCGAAGCGCACCGTCACGCGCGAACGTCCGTCGGCGGGAATGACGTGGCGCGCGTCCAGCGCCACCACTTCGGCGGGCCGCGACGACAGCGCCACGCGCACGCTGTCCGACGCTTCCCCGCCGTGCAGCAGCGACGCGCTCGCCATGAGATCGTTCCAGCCGGCGCTCAATCGCACGCCGTACCAGGTCGTCGTCTCCACGTCGTGCGCGAGGTCGACGGTGCGCTGTCCGACCTGTTCGTCGTCGACGGCCTCACCGTTGACGAACAGCGTGACGCGACTGCCCAGCGGATGGCGCACGCGCACGCTGGCCTGATCGCGATTGGCAAACACTTCGTCGTGGTGCGGCTCGAGAATGGTGACCGGGCCGGCCGAAACCGTGGGTCCTGACGGCTCGTCACCCCGCGGGGCTGGCGCCCGCGGGGTCCCCGACTCGCCGCCACCCACGGTTTCGGTGCTGTCCGCCGGCACTTGCTCGTTCCACACCAAGGTTTCGAAACTCGAGATCTGCGATTCAGCTGCCGATGGACGCAGCGTCACGACCAGCGGCATCGCCGGCGCCTGATCGGAACGGGATGCTGGCTGGTTGTACGAACGCATGGGCATTGTTGGCTGCGGGTGGCGCTGAGACGGGGACCCCGCGGCCGAAGCGCCGCGGGGTGTCGAGGCGACAGGACCCGCAGCCCCCGTGTTCAACGGCAACAGCGTCAGCGTCGCGGCGATGTCACGGAGGCGACTGGTATCGGCGAGGGCGATCGTGCACGTGACCTTGCAGTCGATGGCGTGACCACGCGCGAACTTGTCGAACACGAATTCGTGGCCCTCGTGTTCGAGGAGCGAGTCGCCCATGGATGCGGACACGTTCGCGTCGAGGCCGTAGGGCAACACGACGCGAAGGGTACCGCGTTGTGCCTGAACGCTCGACGTCGTCAACGACCACGCGATGGTGGCGCGCGCCGAGTCGGGCAAACTGGAGGCGTCGCGCACCGAGGCGGCGACCTTTTGCGCCACCGTCCGAGTCGCAGCGCCCGGCGGAATGAAGCTCACTTCGACCCGGCGGTTGAGCATGCGGCCGTCGGCGGTGGTGTTGCTGGCGACGGGGTTTTGCTCGCCCGACCCCAGCGCGAGCACGCGCTCCGCCGGCACGCCCAGCGACACGAGTGCGTCGCGCACCGCTTCCGCGCGCGCCACCGAGAGCTCGTAGTTCGATGGAAAGCGCGGCGTGTGGATGGGTACATTGTCGGTGTGACCTTCGACCAAGAGTTGCCAGCCGGCGTGATCGCGCAGGAAATTCGCCACGGGCATCAACTCGTCGAGAATGCCCTCCACCAACACCGCTTTGCCGGGCGCGAAGTACGAGCTCGGCAGCGCGAACGCCTGATCCATGCGCGCGCGCGGGACCACACTGATGCGCTCCTCGCAACGCACGTGCTCGCGCGACTCGACGGTGGGTGCTGCCACACGGCGGAGCGGGAACGCGACGCGCGCGTGCGCCGGTGCCAGCAAGTGAATCAGGCGCTCGTTGCGGCGCGTGACGAGTGACGCACCGCGGTTCACGGGACCGAGCGGCTCGTCGAAGCCAAGGTCGCCCGGCAGCGATCCTTCGTCCAAGCGCACCACGCGGTAGCCTTCGAACACGTGCGGAATGGAGAACACGCCGAGCGAATCGGTGACGACGTGCTCACCGCTTTCGAGATACAGCGACACATTGGGCACACCGGGCTCGAACTCATCGCGCTCGCCGTCGCCGTCGTCGTCGACCCACACGTCGCCGAGGATGAAGCCTTCCAGACCCCATTCTTCGTTGTCGATGCGGATCGATGCCACCACCGGGCCGGCACTCACGCGGTCGCCGCTCAGTGCCTGGCCCGCGGCGTTGCCGGTTACACGCGCCCAGCCCTTCGACTCGCGGCTGTTGACCGCGAATTTCACCGTCGACGTGCGCGACTGCCCGGGCGGGAGCGCACCGGCGTCCCATTCGATCGCCCCACCCACGAGTGCGACGCCGCTGCCGCCGCCGAGGAAATCGAGGGTGGGCGGAATCGCTTCCGTTACGAGCACGTTGTCGACCGCGACCGAGTCGGTGCGATTGGTCACGGTCATGGTCATGGTGACGACGTCGCCCACCGCCGCGGTGGCTTGCCGGAAGGTTTGCTCCAAGCCGATCACCGCGAGCGGGTCGGGCAGCACCGGCATCACGACGCGATCGGTGGTGCGGTTGACGGCGGTCGAGTCGAGGGTCGAACGCGCGAAGCACGCGAGATCGGTGTTGGCGCCGAGTGAAAAGCGCAGCGGCGTACCGGGGCTTTCGATCACCAGCATGACAGGACGAATCTCACCGGGCGCGAGTGTCCCGATCAAGAACGCTCCGGGGCGCGGCGACGCCGGCAGCGGCACACCGCTCGTGTCGGTGCAGGAGATGGTGACACCGGCGGGCAGCGACAGCGCATTGCCGACGAACACTTCCACGTCGTCCACGGCCGTACCGGCGTTTTCGACATCGTTGCGGAAGGTGACGCGGTCGTCCAGCGGAGCGGCGGTGATGGCGGTCTCGTCGTCGCTCGAGCCGTCGCCGCCGGGAAGTGCGCGTGCGTTTCCGGCGGGACCGAAGTGGAGCGCGGATGCCGAGGCACCGCTGGTCACACGCACCACGGTGGCGTCGCTGGCAGGCGGCAGACTCGGATCGCGCGCCGACGTGGCGCGCACCTCGACGAACGCTACCCCCGTCGCCACCGGCAGCACGATGGCGACGTCGACCGGAGTCGACGCGGCCATGGCGAGCGCGAGGAACGCGGGATCGTCTTCGCCGGGATCGAAGCGGTTGTTGGCGTTGGCGTCGAGAAAGAACACCACACTCGCGACGGCGATACTCGACGGCGGCAGGTTGCTCGACGACATCGCGACCGAATCGGGCGCGTTGCCGAGGTTGTCGACGGCGATGCGCGTGTAGAGCGTGTCGCCGGGAGCACCGAAAAGCGAAAACGCGGGTGTTGCCACCGTACCCGGTGGTGTCACCCGCACGAGATACGCCGCCGCGACGCGCGTGGTAGTGGTGTTGGACACCACCGAGTCCGCCGCACCGGGGCGCGCGAACGTGGCGGACGCAAAATTATTGATATTAGTAGCAGCCGGAGTGCCCTGGGCGCGCGCACTTGGCACAAGAATATTGCTCGCGAGGGCCGTAAGCGCGAAAACCACGGCACTTCTTAAAAAGCGAAAAACGACGAGGCCTCTCGTCGCTTTGGGTCGCGAACTTCGCAACAAATTCTGCCGTGTGTCGCGCGTCATTCTTCAAAACACACGCGGCCTGCGCATGCGGGAGAGCCCTTGCGAGCCCGCCCGCATGCGCGGCCGACTTATGCACCGCGCTATGTCAGGTAGCGCGGACTACTGAATGCGAACCGTGAACCCGACACCGGTGGTGGAGACACCGCCGGCGAGCAAGTTCCCTGCGAACACCCAACGCACGTTGGTGACGTTCGCGTCATAACCCGCGGGAGCTCCGCCTCCGCCACTCACCGGCGCGTACGCCCACGTCGCTCCGTTGTCGTCGGAGTATTCGATCGTGATCGACGTAATGCTCGCCGGAGCGGTGCCGGTGACGGCCGACCCCACCTGGTACTGCGTCCACGCCGGCACCGCGTCGTAGATGACGATGGCCGTGAGGTCGTCGCTGCCCAGGTTCTGGTAATCGACCGTGTAGGAGAGATCCGTCCCGGGCACTTGATCGCCGACCGGACTCACCGACTTGTTGAGCGTCAAGTTGCCCGCCACGATGGTGGTGATGTCGGTCGCATTGTCGGTGGCCAGTGTTACTTGGCCGGTTGCCGACAGCACACCCACTTCCACCGTGCCGATGACGGCACCGGCGGGAACGGTCAAGCGAACCGTGATGTTGGCGCTAGCACCCGGAGCCAGGGTGACACTCGTGATCGGCGCCGACAGCGCGTCGAAGAACACGTACGTCCAGCCCTGCGAAGAGGCATACGCCAGGTCGAACGTGTCCGCGATGTTGCCGGTGTTGGTGACCGTGTGCGCGTAGGTGACGGTCCCGCCCGCGGTGGCGTTGCCCACGTTGTCCGGGAAGAAGTCGACCGACGCGAGTGCGCTCACCGTCACCGTGTTGGCAATGGTGTCCGTCTGCGTCGCGTTGACCGCGGAGGTCGCGGTGAACGATGTCGGGTAAACCGCCGGGAGCGTTCCCAGCGGCACGTCGACGCGTGCAATCACATTGGCCTCGCTGCCCGCCGCGACCGGACCGGTCTGCGTGATCGGCGAGAGTTCGGCGGGATCGAGCACACCGTTGCCGTTGGCGTCGAAGTAGAACGTGACCGTCCAACCGGCGGGAATGGCCGACGACAACGTGAAGTTGTCGCTCGAGCCGCCGCCGTTGACCACGTCGAGCGCAAAGTCGACCGACGTCGACGGGTTGGCGTTCAGGTTGACCGGCGTGCTGTTGGTCGTGCCGGAAACACCGTCGTAGTTACCGATGTCGACGCTCGCCGGCAGCACCTGGAGGATGCGGTCGGTGGTGAGGTTGGTCTCGGCGTTGTCGTTCGCGGACTGCGCACGAACCACGGCGTCGAACGGACCGCCCGCACCCTGCGAGCCCGGAATGATGACGCGCACGACCACGTCGATGCTGGCACCCGGCGCCAACGGGCCTACGTCAGCGAGCCCGTCGAAGTCGGTGTCGGCGAGCGGGGTCACGCCGTCGCTCTGATAGAAGACCACCGTCCACGATCCGGGAATGGTCGAGGCACCGTCGAGCACGACGTTGATCGCGTCGTTGGCGTTGCCGTCGTTGCGAATCGTGTTGGTGAAGTTGACCGACGTGTTCGCGAACGCCGTCGCAACCGACTGCACGTCGTCGTCGAAGTTCGGTGGCGTACCGGCACCCGGGTTGCCCGCGGGACCGATGAGCACATCCGCCAACGTGCCGACCGTGACCGGCGCGTTGTTGGACACGACGATGGTCGGATCCGACGTGGTGACGTTGTTGTCGACGTAAGCGAGTGCGGCCGTGTTGTTGAGCACGCCCGGCGTCATGCCGACCGGTACCGTCACTTGATACGAGAAGCCGTACGCCTGGCCGGAGAGGATGCCGCCGTTGGTGACGAACGCCACCGCGATGTCGCCCGCAGCCGCCGTCGTGCTCCAGTTCCAGGTCTCGGGGCTTCCCGCCGTCGAGCTGCCGTTGGGCAAGTACAACACCGTGCCGCCCGCGGGGAATCCGCTGGGCGCGCCAAAGATCGGCAGCGGATTGCCGCTACCCGGATTGATGGGAATGATGTCGTACATGAGGACACCGGTGAGACCGACCGACGCCACGTTGACGCCGTTGGCCGTGCTGGTGCCCGCGTTGGTACCCGAGAACGAGTACGTGATCTGGTCGCCTTCCACCACGAACGCCGGAGCCGCGTTCAACAACGCCGTCATCACCGCGTCGGAGACAACCGTCGTGCGGTGGTAATTGCGCGTGTCGATCTGGCCCGCGTCGCCGGCCGACGTGCCCTGCACGCCCACGTAGGCGACTTCGCCCGCGGCCGCGGTACCCGGCACCGCGTACGTGACGATCAAGCTCGCCGACGCGTTGGCGGCCAACGGACCCAGAACGCCCGGTGCTCCGCCGACACTGATCGCCGGCTCGCCGCCGTCGACCACACCGTTGCTGTTGACGTCGTGATAGACCGAGACGTTCGCCAGCGCGAGCGTCATGGTCGTGTTCGCGGCGTCGACCAGCGGCACGATCGAGTAGCTGTCGGTGTCGTTACCCGTGTTGGTCAGCGTGTAGCTGTAGTACATCGTTTGCCCGCCGATCGCGTTCTGCGACAGCGCGGGAGTCACGGGCGGGGTCTCACCCGAGTCGTCGGGAAGAATCGAGATGCCGTACACCGGCAAGACGACGGTGATGACTTCGTTCGACACCGTAGTGAAGGTGTTACCGCTCAAGTCTTGGTACGTCGCCGAAGCGCGGTTGCGGATCTGGGTTCCCGCCGGAGTCGTCTGCGCGAACGCGGACGACGCCAGCATGAGTGCCGCGACGACCAGGAAAACCAATGCGAGGATGCGCGTGTGCTTCATGGCGTCATCCCCCTACTCGACCTCGGCCCGGTACGAGAATGCGATCTCGTCCTTGGGCGCGAGGCTGCCGGACACGGTCCAGCGAATGTGGGTGATCATGTCCGGGGTTGCGTCGACCCAAACTTCCTTGCCGTTGGCGTCGGTTTGCTTGACGCGCACCGGCCAGTTGTGGAAGGTCTTCGCGCCGTCGACGGAGAACTTCACCGTCGTGGACTTGGGTGCACGCGCCGTCTTGGCGACGTAGCGCGCGCCCGCCGGAACCGGGTCGGTGATCGCGAGATTGCTCACGACTTCTTCTCCGCGGTTGGCGTACTTCAGGCGATACTCGATGACGTCCTGCGGACGGGCTTCGTTCGCAGGCACGAACGTTTCCTCCCCACCCTTCGCGACGACAACCTTCACGGCCTCGATGGAGCCCGTGACCGGGTTATCGGCGATGGCGAGCGAGGTGATCAGTCCGGCGATGAGCGCGGACACAAACACTGCGCGATTCAATGTTGGACCTCCCTCAAGAAATGAGCGGGCGAAGGGGCAAGCGCTTCCACGAGCACAGTCGTTCGCGGACGCACTTACCCCTCTTCCCGGGTCGCGCATCGGCAAGGGACGTTCCAGTTACAGCGAGTTGTGGAGCAAACCGTCCGGGACGGCCCGTTAAGGTCCTAGAACGTGGCGTCGGTACGCGACAAAGTCGGTGGTAGCGAGATATGCCCACGAAGGGCTCAGGCGGGGGTCTTGGGCGCCCTTGAGGTCAGCCGTTTCCCATGACGGCAGCGAGTCTGCAATCGTACCCGTCTGCGTCTTGCAATGTGCAATTGTTGCCTAGTCGGTGTGATAGAGTTCCCGTGTGATTCCATCCTCCCGCCGTCGACTTGCGATCGTACTCGCTCTCTCGTTGCTGGCTGGCGTCGCTGGCGCCGACGAGGCGCCGCTGCGCCGCATTGCGTTCGGCTCGTGCAACGCGCAGCAATTACCGCAGCCCATTTGGCAGGCGGTGATCGACTCGGATCCCGACTTGTGGATTTGGACCGGCGACATCGTCTACCCGAAGGCGGACTCGCTCGAGTTGGTTCGCGCGGCGTACGCCATACAGAAGAAACGGCCGGAGTATCTGCGACTGCGCGCGCAATGCCCCATCATCGGCGTGTGGGACGACCACGACTATGGACTCGACAACGGCGGAGCGGAAAATCCGTTCAAGCGCGAGAGCCAGGTCGCGCTGCTCGACTTTCTGGACGAACCGGCCGACAGTCCGCGCCGAAAACAGGAGGGTGTTTACACCAAGTACTCGTACGGCCCGGTCGGGCAGCGCGTGCTGATCATCCTGTTGGACACACGCTATCACCGCGATGCGCCCGGCGAAGACGGTGATATTCTCGGTGCGGCGCAATGGAAGTGGTTGGAGCAGACGCTGCACGACGATGATGCTCAGCTCACCGTGATCGTGTCGAGCATTCAGGTCATTCCGACCGAGCAGCGGTTTGAAAAGTGGGGCAACTTTCCGGAGAGTCGCGCCCGTCTACTGCGACTCATCGAACAAAGTGGTCGCGATTGTGTGCTGGTGAGTGGTGACAGGCACCTTGCCGAGATGTCGGATGTGGAGACCTCTCCGTTTCCTGCCGGGTATCCTCTCATCGAAATTACTTCCAGCGGCCTCACGCACAGTTGGAAGGACTTCCCGGGCGAGTCGAATCGGTTGCGTGAGGGCCCCGTCTACACCGATCTCAACTTCGGTATGATCGAGATCGATTGGAACCAGAGGCCGGTTTTCGTCACGCTCGAAGTACGCGACGTCGATGGTAGACCCTGTTTGCGTGGGGTGCTAACGCTCAAAGATAGGGGGAATCGGCTCGAACCCAACCACTCGCGCTAATAAGAAAAAAAGCAGCCGTGCGCAGACGGCTTTACACGGAGAAACCATACTCTGTTTCGCGTGTTCAACGTTTGCGCAACGAGGCGAAGCGCACGTCGAAAACCGGCCGCCAGTGGTCGTACATCGCCACGATCAAGGTCAACAGAATGAGAAAGAATAGTGTCGACGGGACGTAGATGCTCCCCTCGCTCTGGCGAAGCACTTTTTCAGCGAACACGAGAAACAACGCGTTGATCACCAGCAACAGGGCGAACGACGCCAGGAGGGTCTCGCGCGACCATCCTGATTTCGCCACTCGCAGTCGCACCAGCGTATTCATCGTCACCACGATGGCAACGCCGCGCACCAGCTGGAGAGGACTCGCATCCACCCCGGGCACGATTTGCGCAAAGATCACCGTCACGCAGGCCACCAGCACGATCTTCTCCAGCCAATGATAGTCGATGAGTTTCCATTTGTTCGCGATGTTGCGGTCTCGTTCGTGCGCCTCGTCGATTCGTTCCGGCAGCGGGGGAGCTTT
>JAICFA010000101.1 GCA_025923935.1 Candidatus Krumholzibacteriia bacterium | reverse complement strand
GCGACACCGGGCTCGTCCCACGCCACCGCAATGACCGCGGCAGCGATGTCGTACGGCACACCGCTCTCTTTCAGAAAGTTCTCCACGCGTCCGCGCAAGAACTCGATCACGTCGCCGCGCACGCCTTCGCTCCACCGTGCGTGCCACGCATCGCCCAGAATTCCCGCGAAGGCGGCACCCGCCGTGTCGGCGAGCGACTCCAAACGCACGCCGCGCATTTCGGCGGCCAGCCGGACAGCACCATTGCCGCCGCGCCGCAGCGCGAATGGATCCTGCGATCCGGTGGGCTTCATGCCGGCGAGAAAACAACCGGCGATGGTATCGAGCCGATCCGCCAGTCCGAGCACGCGGCCGAGGTCACTGGGCGGCAACGGATCGCCCGCCGCACGCGGCTGATAATGCTCGCGAATCGCGGCTGCAACCACGGGCGGCTCGCCCCCGGCGATGGCGTAGTGCGCGCCGATCACACCCTGCAGTGCCGTGAATTCTTTGCCGTCGCGAATCATCGAGCTGGCGAGGTCGCCCTTGCACAGCTTGGCGGCGCGCGCCAGCAGCGCTTCGTCGCCGCGCGCGCCATCGCGGCGCGCCGCGTCGATGGCGCGGCCCAGCTCCAGCATGCGCCGCCATTTCTGCCCCATCGTGCCCATGCCCTCCACGAAGACGATGCGATCGAGCTCGTCGGCCAGGCCGTCCAGGCCGCGCTTCAAGTCTTCGCGCCAATAGAACTCCGCGTCTTCCAGACGCGCGCGCAGCACGCGCTGATTGCCGCGGACGACTTCGTCGGGTGCGGTGACAGCGCCGTCGGTGAAGGTAATGAAGCGCGGTACGAGCGTGCCTTTGGCGTCTTCGAGCGCGAGATAGCGCTGGTGCGATTTCATCGCCACCACGATGACCTCGGGCGGCAAGTCGAGATACTTCTCTTCGAAAGAGCCGGTCAGGACACGCGGGTTCTCCACCATGAACGACAGCTCGGTGAGCAGGTCGTCGTCTTCCACCAAGCGGCACGACGCCTCCGCCGCCGCCTTTTCCGCCAGCGCGCGTATGGCGTGTTTGCGCTCCTCGTGATCGAGGATGACGCCCAGCGATTTCACCCGCGCAGCATACTCGCTTGCATCGGCGATCGCGCGCTGCTCGGCACCCTTGGCGCGCGGCGGCGCCATCCACGGACGTCCCCAGGTGACGCGGTCGCTGGTCACGTCGGCGAACGAGAAGCGCACGACTTGCGCGCCGTACAGCGCCACCATCCAACGCACCGGCCGCGCGAAACGCGCCCCTCTCGGCTCCCACTTCATGGTCTTGGGGAACTTGAGCGAGGAAATGAGCGCGGGCAGCTCGGACGGCAGCACCTCGGCGGCCTTCTGGCGCGGGAGCGAGCGGCGCACGCCGAGATACTCTCCCTTAGGTGTTTCGATGCGCGCCAGTTGTGCCACCGTGACACCCTGCCCGCGCGCGAACCCCTCTGCGGCGGGAGTGGGGGTACCGTCCGCCGCAAAGGCGCGATTGACGGGCGGACCCATCACCAGCTCTTCCGCCGCCGCCTGCCGGTCCGCCAAGTCGTGCACCACCAGCACCAAGCGGCGCGGTGTCGCGGTGGTGTAAATCTCCTTGTAAACAAGGCGCGTGCGCTCCAGCATGGCGGCCGCGTCGGCGGCCAGCTGGGCGACGGCGGGCGGCAGATAGGAAGCAGGAACGTTTTCGACGCCGACTTCCAGCACGAAGTCGCTCATGCGCGCTTCCTCCGCGCCGGTTTGGCAACCTCCGCCGCGCGCGCGAGCAGCGGGAACCCGAGTGCCTCGCGCTTCGCGATGTAGGCCAGCGCGATCTTGCGCGCGATAGTGCGGATGCGGGTGATATACGCCGCGCGCTCGGTGACGCTGATCGCGCCGCGCGCGTCGAGCAGATTGAACACGTGCGACAGCTTGACGGCGTAGTCGTACGACGGCAGCACCAGCCCCGCCGCCAGCACGCGCGTGGCTTCGCGCTCGAAATCAGCGAACATCTTGAAGTACATCTCCGCGTTGGAGTGCTCGAAATGAAACGCGGAGAATTCTTGCTCGGCTTGCAGATTCATCTCGCCCCACGACACGCCCGGCGTCCAGGTCACGTCGAGCACCGACTCGACGCGCTGCAAGTACAGGCACAAGCGCAAGAGTCCGTAGGTAATCTCAGCGGTGATGGGCTCCAGCTCGAGCGAGCCGGCTTGCTGGAAATAGGTGAACTGCGTGATCTCCATGCCGTCGAGCCACACTTCCCACCCCAGCCCGGACGCACCCAGCGTGGGCGCTTCCCAGTCGTCTTCCACCAGGCGAATGTCGTGACGATCGGTGTCGACACCGATGGCGCGCAAGCTCTCGATGTAGAGCTGCAGCACGTTCTTCGGGGGCGGCTTGAGGATGACTTGATACTGCAAGAACTGCTGCACGCGATTGGGATTCTCGCCGTAACGTCCGTCGCGCGGACGCTTGGACGGCTCGACGTACGCGGCGCGCCACGGCTCCGGTCCCAACACCCGCAAGAACGTCGCGGGATTGAGAGTGCCGGCGCCCACTTCGGAGTTGTACGGCTGCACCAGCACGCACCCCTGCTTCGCCCAAAAGGCGTGTAGGCGCATGATGATCTCTTGTTTGGTGGGCGCGGGCGATGGTTTCGCGGCGCGCGCATTCGAACGTGTCGTCATGGTGTTATATGAGGCTCAACGATCGAGGCAGGTGATACCCTTGGACGTGGTAAGTATAGGTCCAGTGAACGAGCCTCCCCAACTCCTTTCTGGCGGAACGCGACACCCCGCTCTCCGCGATCTCGTCGAAGGGCGCTTCGGCGCACTTGAGCGCCGTGCTCACCAACTCGTGGGAAAGATTCACCGCCTCGGGCACGCGCGTACCGTGCTCGGCGCAAAAACTCACCCCGTCGCGCGGGCTGTACAGTCCGCCCTCGGGCGTGGTACCGCAGTGCACGCAGCCGTAAGTGTCGGGAGCGACTCCCAACGCGTCGAGCAGCTTGATCTCGAAAGCCAGGAACAAGAGCAACGGATCGGCGCAGAGCGGGGCGGAAAGGTACGCGGCGGTGGTGTCCACGATCGACGCGTCCAAGCTCGCACCCGCCACACACACGTGGCTCAAGAGCTCGAGCGCGGCCAGGTTCGCGGCCAAGTGCGGGAGCGACTCACGGCCAGCCGCAGGGCTGGCGACGAGCGACACTTCCTTTAGATAGAACGTCGAATAGCCGTCCTTGTGATAGTAGACGGCTTCGACTTGATTGCCGGATTCGAGCACACCGCGGCCGGGGTACTTGGGCGACAACGCGCCCTTCGCCAAAAGGCGAATCTTTCCGCTCGCGCGCCCGAGGAACACCACGCCCAAGCTCGTGTCGCCGCTCCGGCTCACCGAGAGCACGATTCCTTCGTCTTTCACCAGCACGTCGTTCGAGTTCTCCTAGTGCGTCCGCAGGTAGGCGGTCGCCAGCGTCAGATAGATGGCCATACCAATGACGTCGTTCGACACGGTGACGAACGGCCCGGTGGCAATGGCCGGGTCGACGCGCCAGCGGTGCAGCAGGAGCGGGATGGACGAGCCCATGAACGCCGCTACGAAGATCACCAACAAGAGCGTGCCCCACAAGAGCGCACCGAGTGCCGCGTCGTGGCGCCAGAAATACACCAGCGCGAATAGAATTCCGCCCAGCACGAGACCGTTCAAAAACGCCACCTGCAGTTCCTTCAGCACGCGGCGCCCCATGCGGTAGATGTTGATCTGACCCAGCGCGAGCTCGCGCACCACCACCACAGCGGCCTGTATGCCGATGTTGCCCGCGGTCCCGATGATCATGGGAATGAAAAAGGCGAGAACCACGAAGGTGGCGAGCGACGCCTCGTAACGGCTCATGAGGATCGCACCCAAGCCTTCGCCCACGAAGCCCGTCACCAGCCAAGGTAAGCGGCTGCGCGACACCTTGAAGATGGAGGTCTCACCCAGCTCTTGGTCGGTGGTGCCGGCCAGGCGCGCGAAGTCCTTGGACGCTTCCTCCTCGATGACATCGATGATGTCGTCCATGGTGATGCGGCCGACCAAGCGTCCTTGTCCGTCGACCACCGGCAGCGTGAACTCGTCGTACTTCGAGAACATCGCCGCGACGTGCTTTTGTTCCATGTCGACCGGTACCGCCACCGTGCTGCGCTGCATCACGTCGCGCACGCGCGCTTGGGGCGACTTGATGACAAGGTCGAGGATCGACAGCTCGCCCACCAGGCGCCCGGTTTCGTTGACCACGTACACGCGCTGCAAGCTTTCCACGTCTTCCGCCGCGCGCCGCACCACGTCGACCGCTTCTTGCATGGTGGAATCGTCGCGCACCGAGACGCGCTCCACCTGCATCAGGCCGCCGGCGGTGTTGGCGCCGAACTCGAGCAGCTCTTGGATGTCCTCGCGGTCCTCGCTGGGCAGGAGTGCTTCGACGCGCTCGGTTTTCTCGGGTGTGAGCGACGACATGAGGTCGGCGGCGTCGTCCGAGGGAAGCTCTTCCAGGATCTTGCCGACTTCGTGGTCGGACAACAACGTCAGCAGGGCCTGGCCCGATTTGGCGTCGAGCTCGGCCAGCACTTCGGCGGCGCGCTGCGTGTCGAGCCGCTTGAGACAGACGATCTGCTCTTCGACGTCGAGCTGCTGGAGGAGGTCGGCGATGTCGGCGGAATGCAGCGGCTTGAGGTACTCCTCGATGCCGGGTGCGTCCCCCGCTTCGATTAGCGCCCGCAGGCTGCCGGCATCTTCGATTCGCGTCTGTTCCATGGAAGGAGAATTCGTCGTCGCATGCTAGGGGAGCGCCGAAGGCCGTGGCAAGGAGGAGTTACACCATGCGGCGGGGATTACGCGCTGTCCTCGCGCGCGACCGGCTCGATTGCGGACAACCCGCGCGCGAGCACGCGTACGACGCGCTGGCGCTCCACCGCCTGGATCTCGAACTCGACGGGGCCGTGCGTCCAGCGGTCCCCCACGCGCGGCACCCGGCCGATCTCGTGGTACAAGAGGCCTCCCAGCGTGTCGGCCACGCCTTCCGGCAGATCGAGGCCCAGTATGTCGTTCATCTCTTCGATGCGCGCGCGCGCGCTCATCACCGCGGTGTCGCGATCCAGACGGCGCACCAGCTCTTCTTCGGTGTCGAACTCGTCGCGGATGTCGCCCACCAATTCTTCGATCACGTCTTCCAGCGTCACGATGCCCGCCGTACCGCCGTACTCGTCCACCACCACCGCCAAGTGCAAACGCTTCACCTTGAATTCGGCCAATAGCTCGCTGATCAGCTTGCTCTCCGGCACGAAGAACGCTTCGCGCGCGAGCGCGCGAATGGACACGTCTTCGCTCGACAACACCTTGATCAGCAAGTCCTGCGTGTGCAGGGTACCGATAACCCGGTCGATGGATCCTTCGTAAACCGGGATGCGCGAGTGGCCTGCTTCCACGATGGCGCCGTAGACGTCATCGCGATCCATCTTCACGTCGACCGCGACGATGTCGATGCGCGGGATCATGATGTCGCGCGCACGCTTCTCGCCGAAGTCGGCGATGCTGGAAATGATGAGGTGCTCTTCCCCTTCCGCGGTGTCGTCGCCGCGCGTTCCCACCAGCTCCATCTTTTCGGCGAGGGGAATGACTTCGAAGGCGAACAGGCGCGGCAGCGCGGGCGAGGCGCGGCCGAGCAGCTTCGAGCCCAGGATGGCGACCGGGCGCACCAGGTACACCACCGGAATCACGATGGGGCGCACCACGCGCAACAGCGAACCGGCCCCTTCCAGCGCGAGAGCGCGCGCCGCGAAGGTCGGCAGCAAAAGCGAAGCGGCGGCGAACACACCCGCGCCCACCGGGCCGGCGGCGTGCACCAGGGCCACCGCCGAGACCACCACCGCCAGCATGGCGGCACCGCGCGCGATGCCCAGCGCCACACCGGTGTGCACCGGATCTTCGGCAGCACGCCGGTGCAGCCAGTCCACACGTTCGTCGTCTTGCTCCGCGCGCCGTAATGACAATACGCCCAAGGAGGTGAGTGCCGCGGACAATGCGGCCAACAGCGTCACCGACACGATGTAGATCGCGACCACCACGTTATTGCCCATATCTCAATCCGTCCTCGCCGTGCGGGTCTTAGAACAGTTGCCGCACGACACTCGCGGGCAGCACGCGCTTGAGCGCGCTGCGTTCGCGGCGCTCCATGCGCGCTGCGTCGGCTGCGCTCTCGTGATCGTAACCCGCCACGTGCAACAGCCCGTGCACGACGATGCGCACGGCGTGATGCCGGGCGGGCACTTGCAAGCGCTTGGCATCGCGCTCCAGCGTTTGCAGCGACACGAACACGTCGCCCACCACGTCGTCGCCGGGGCCGGGGTCGTAGCCGAACGACAACACGTCGGTCGGCTTGTCCTTGCCGCGATAGCGACGATTCAGCCGCCGAATCTCGCGGTCGTCGACGAACACGAGATTGACGGCGTCGCCGCGTCGTCCGACACCGGCCGCGGCGCGCTGCACGCGCCGGCGCCACGCGTCGTCTATCCAGCGCGGGATTTTCCCGCTAGCCCGATTCAGCCGCACCTTCATCGTGTGCGATGGCGTCGTCCCCGGCGGTTTGCGCCTGCGGTTCGCGCTCCTGGCCCGGGTAGGCGACGCGCTTGTGGTACACGGTCGCCATGACCGCCACCAGCTTGTCTTTAATGACGGCGAGATCCGCCAGCGTGATACCGCTCTCGTCCAGCTGGCCGTCTTGCGCGCGCTGATCGATCAAACGCACCACCATGGCGTGAATGTGCGCGGGCGTGGGATCTTTGAGCGAGCGCACCGCTGCTTCCACTCCGTCGGCGCACATCAAGAGGGCGGCCTCCTTGCTGCGCGGCCGTGGACCCGGATAGCGAAAGTCATCGCGATTCACCGCGGTCGGCGGATCCGCCTCCACCGCCTTGTGATAGAAAAACGACATCAGCGTGGTACCGTGATGTTCACGAATCCCGTCGACGATTACTTCCGGCAGCTTCTCCTGCCGCGCCAGCTCCACCCCGTCTTTCACGTGCGACGACAGAATGAGTGCGCTCATCTGCGGCGTAATGCGCTCGTGCTTGTTGAATCCGGGCTCCTGGTTTTCGGCGTAGTACTCCGGTTTGAACACCTTGCCGATGTCGTGGTAGTAGGCCATCGCGCGTGCGCGCAACGGATCGGCGCCGATGTCGCCGGCGATGGCGTCCACAATGTTACCGAGCAGCATGGAATGGTGGTAGGTGCCGTGCGCCTCCATGTTGAGCCGCTTGAGCACCGGCTTGTTCAAATCGGTGAGCTCGAGCAGCGTGAAACGCGACGCGCGATTGAAGAGCTGCTCGAACACCGGCAGCAAGAACACGGTGGCCACACCGGTCGCCACGGCGTTGATGGATCCCCACAGCGCGTGACGTCCCAGCTCGCGCCAGCCCGCCGTCGCTTCTACCGCCACGATCCCGAGGAGATACGCCGCGGCGACGAACAACACGATGGAGTACCCGCGGCTGCGCGCGCGCATGCGCTCGATACCGGCAATACCCGCGGCACCCGCGACCCAACCCACGAAGGCGGGACCGGGGCCGATGCCCGTCACCAGCGGCAACAGGGCCGCGGCGAACACACCCGCCACCAGGCCCAGCCGGTACCCGTACAGCGCCGCTAATGTCACCGACACGAACGCGACCGGCGCTAAGTACGCGCTCCAGCCCAACCGCGTTACCGCCGCCACCACCACCACGAACACCAGCAGCAGGACCGTGATCGCAGTCATGGCGCGCGCCTGGTTGTACACCGGACGCTGGAAAGCGCCCAGATACACGCCCAGCATCGCGCACATCAAGAGCAAGCGCAGCGCCTCGACGGCGTACGCGCGGGCCACCGCGGTGGGCGCACGCTCCGGGCTCTGGGCCGCGCGCGCTTCTTCCAGCGCGCGCAGGATTGCTTCCTGTTCGCGCGAAACGCGCTCGTGGCGGCCGACGATACGCTCGTGCTTCGCCACTTCGAAGTAGTCTTTCACCGACGCGGCCGCCGATTCGCGGCGCTGCGTCGTCTCGCGACCGTCGAACGACAGATTTGGCAACGCGTGTCCGCGTACCAGCTCGACGAAGAATTGTGCGCGCGCCTTGTCGGCGGGAAACCGTTGCGCGGCCTCGGCGCGCACCACGTCCTCGATGCGAGCTTGGTCGAGCAAGGTCGCGACGTCGCGCTTCTGTTCGAAGACTTGGTCCGCCACCACGATCTGGCGGTAGCCGTTGCGTCGCAGCACCCCCGAATTGTCGATGAGCCCGCGCGCAAACACGGCGCGCTGAAAATCGCGCGCGCCGCCGTGCAGCGCGGCGAAGCCTTCGGGCGCGAGCGAGGCCGCCAGCACGTCGCGGGATAGCCCGGGCAACCATTGCGCGGCGCGCGCCACGCGCTCCTCGTCGTCGAGGTTGCGGTTGTAGACGATAACCGCGACCGAGTCGAGCAGCGCCGACAGGTCACGCGTGAGCTCGCGCTCAACCTTGCGCTCGCGCCGGTACACCGGCGGCACGTTCAGCGATGCGCGCGCCCGCGCCACGCGCAAGTCGTCGCCCGATAGCGGCACGCGCAGCGCGAACGGCGCGACGATGTCGCGGTCGGCGATCTGTCCTTCGCGATACACCGGATCGACGATGCCGCGCACCGGCGGCAACAGCGCCACGGTCGCGGTGGTGAACAGCAGCGCCAGCGAGAGCCGCCAACCCGTCCGTCGCCGCGACCGGCGCGAGGACGTCCCGCGGGCGCGCGGCCCGCGCGGCACGTCAGTGCGGGGGGATCGCTTCATCGATCGCGCGGGTCCGTTTCCGCGCCGGCGCTTCTACTCTCTGCCGCCTGCCGCTCCTTGGCTTCGAAGGCGTTGATGATGCGCTGCACCAGCCGGTGGCGCACCACGTCGTCCTGGGTGAGCTGCACGAACGCGATGCCTTCGACCTCGCTGAGAATGCGCTGCGCGGCCAGCAGGCCCGAGCGCCCGGGCGGATCCAGATCGATCTGGGTCACATCGCCGTTGATGATGGCCTTGGCGTTGCGTCCCAAGCGCGTGAGGAACATCTTCATCTGCATCTCGGTGGTGTTCTGCGCTTCGTCGAGGATGACGTACGCGTCGTTGAGCGTGCGTCCGCGCATGTACGCGAGCGGTGCAATCTCGATGGTGCCGTTCTCCATCAGCTTGGCGGTGCGATCGTGCCCCAGCATCTCGGCCAGCGCATCGACGACCGGGCGCACGTAGGGATCGAGCTTGGCTTGGAAGTCTCCCGGCAGAAAGCCCAGGCTCTCGCCCGCTTCCACCACCGGTCGCACCAGGAAGATGCGCTCGACCGCGTCGATGCGCAGTGCCGCTACCGCCGCGGCCACCGCGAGGAACGTCTTGCCGGTACCGGCCGGTCCGATGCCGAACACGATGTCGTGGCGGCGAATCGCGTCGAGGTAGCGTTTCTGGCCCGGTGTGCGCGGCGAAATGTGGGCACCGCGGCGGGTGGAGACGATGACGTCGTTCTCCAACGCCGCGTACTCGCGCGACGGGGCCACCACCGGAGCAGAACCGGCCGCTGCCGCCGCTGCCCCGCCACCGTTACTCTTGTCGAGGATGTAGTTGATGTCCTGCTCGGAGAGGCTTCGTCCGCGCCGCGCGATGTCGATGATCTCGCGGAAGAAGCCGGTCAGCCGCTCGATTTGATCGTGGCTACCGGAGAGGATGATGTCGTCGCCGCGAACCACGACCGCACCCGGAAAGCGGCGGTCGACGACGGCCAGATGGCCGTCGCGCGGTCCGAACAACTTGAGAGGGTCGACGCCCGCGAAGGACAACACCCTCCGATGGGTCTTCAATCGGCTACTACCTCCATGAGGGTTATCGGCCTACGATGGGTCGCG
>JAICFA010000100.1 GCA_025923935.1 Candidatus Krumholzibacteriia bacterium | reverse complement strand
GCTCGACCTCAGAATCTGACCTTCGATGTCAAATATGTACCACTGGATGAGCGGTGAAGTCGATGTGACGGTCATCGGCACCAGAAGGAGTGCAACGATCGCAACGCGAAAGTACGAACCTTTGCTAGCCATTTCTTAACATCCGCGCGTTTCTGCGCATCCCCTCCGCCTTCGCGCGACGAATCGCGCTCCCCGCAGTCTTATCGCGGAATTCATCGTCACTGATCGCCGCCAGATCATCGATCGTCATATCGATGAGCGGGCTTCTGTCCTCGCGGTGAAAGACCAGCGATGCCGTCGCGACGCGATTAAACGGACAGACGCTTTGACAAGTATCGCAGCCGTACACGTCGATTCCGATTTTGGATGCTAGTTCGGGCTCGATTTCTCCGCGTTTTTCGATCGTTAGATACGAAATACACTTCCGCGCGTCGAGGACGAAGGGCGTGTCGAGCGCACCGGTCGGGCAGGCGTCAATGCAGCGCGTGCATTTGCCGCATAGGGTTTCCAGCGGCTCGTCGGCTTCCAATTCGAGCGTGGTCAACACTTCGCCGAGGAAAATCCATGAGCCGAACTGCGGCGAGATGACGTTGGTGTTCTTCCCCAGCCACGCGATGCCGGAGCGAAGCGCCATCGAACGGTCGGAGATGGGCTGGATGTCGCAGCAGGCCCGCGTCGCGGTGTCGGGAAAGGCGATGCGAATGCGGCGCTCGAGCTCGGCGAGCATGCGCGACATGACGGCGTGGTAGTCCTCGCCGTGCACATAAACCGAGAATCGGCCGCGGCCGTCGCTGCCGTCCATGCTGCGTTGCTCGCGCTCGACGCCTTGGTAGTAATTGAGCGCGACGCACACGGCCGAGCGCGCGCCGGGCAACAACGAGGTGGCGTCTGCCCGCAGCGGCTCGTGACGCTCGAGATAGGCCATGTCGCCGTGCATGCCGGCGGCAATCCAGTTGGCGTAGATGTCGTTCGCGCGCGCATCAGGCTCGAGCGACGCGATACCCACCAATGAAAAGCCGACGTCGAGCGCGATGTTCTTGACGATTTCTTCGCGCGACAAGGATTGGGAATGGCCGCACACGACGGTTACCTCTTCTGCCCGCGCCGGCGGCGGCGACGGGGCGGCTTGGGCGGCTTGCGCGGGGGCTTCTCGGGCTTGGGCTTCTGCACGGGCTTGTGTTTGTCTTCTTGGGGTTGTTGCTCCGGTCCCCGTCCGTCTTCGGAATCGTGCAGGCGGTCGTGGAAGTGGCGCAGCCCGCGGTCGACGAGGTCGTGCACGGAGTTGGGCTGGAAGCCCTTGCCGGGAAGCCACTGCCCGGCCTTCTTGCCGGTGAGGAGTTCGAGGCCGTCGTCGATGCTGCGAACGGCCCAGATGTGGAACTTCTTTTTCTTGACGGCATCGACGATATCTTTGCGCAGCATCAATTCGTGCGCGTTGAGCGCAGGAATCATGACGCCTTGCTTGCCGGTCAGTCCGCGGCTGACGCACACATCGTAGAAGCCTTCGATCTTTTCGTTCACGCCGCCGATGGGCTGAATCTCGCCTTTTTGATTGACCGAGCCGGTCACGGCGATGTCCTGGCGCAGCGGCACGGCCGCGATGCTGGAAAGTAGCGCGTAAACTTCCGCCGAAGATGCACTATCGCCTTCCACGTGCGAATAGCCCTGCTCGAAACAGATGCTGGCGGTGATGGTGATGGGCTTGTCCTGGGCGTACATGCGGCGCAGGTAGCCCTCCAATATGAGCACGCCTTTGTTGTGCACGCGCCCGCTCATATCGGCCTCGCGCTCAATATTCACAATGCCGGCGCGTCCCACGCCGGCCTCCGAGGTGATGCGGCTGGGCCGCGCGAACATGTGGTCGCCCACGTCATAAATGGCGAGAGCGTTGATCTGGCCAACACTCGCGCCGCTGGTGTCGACGATAATGGTGCCGTCGTCGTACATCTCCTGCACGTGGTCCTCGATCATGCTGACGCGACGCACGCGCTCGTTGATGGCGCGCTCGACGTGCTCGGCGCGCACCACCTTGGCCTTGGTCTGTTCGGCCCAATGGGCGGCCTCGCGCGCCACGTCGCCGATTTCGCTGAAGCGCGTCGACAAGCGGTCGCGACGGCCGGCGAGGCGGGTCCCGTGCTCGATGACGACGGCGCACGCCTTGGGGTCGAACGCCGGCAGCTTCTCCAGCTTCGAAAGCACCCGGATGAAGCGGCAGTAGCGCTTCTGGTTGGCCAACGTGTTGTTCATGACGATGTCAAAATCGGCTTTGACCTTGAACACCGCCCGAAAATCCTCGTCGTAGTCCCACAGCGCTTGATACATCCACGCGTCACCGATCAGAACGACCTTGATATCGAGCACGATCGGCTCCGGTTTGATCGCGGCCACGGGCATTAGGAGCACCGAGTCGAAGCCGCGAATGGTGTGGCGCTGGCTCTTCATCGCGCGCTTGAGCGCGATCCACACCATCGGCTCTTCCAGCACGTCGATCATGTTCATGATCAGATAGCCGCCGTTCGCCTGCAGCAGCGAGCCGCTGCGAATGCCGGTGTGGTCGGTGGAGTTGTCGCCGTTGGGGCCGACGAAACGCTCGATGGTGCCGAAGACGTTCGCGTATGAGGGGGAAGTCTCGATTACGACGGGCGCTTCGCGCCGGCCGCCGTTGTCCACCAAGACGTTGACCTCGAAGGGAAGATACTCGCCGCGGCGCTGCCGCAATTCGGAGCGGGGGATGATGAATCTCGGCAGATGGGTCAGGACGAATTCGCGCAGATCTTTGAGATAACGATCGATGTCACGCGAGTTGAACTTCTCGGCAATGCTCTTGAGCTCGGCGTCGAGGAGGGGCGCGATGTACTGGCGCTCGAGATCGGCGGTGCGCTGATCGAGCGATCGCAAAAGGTCGCGCGACTGATAGATGTACTCCTCGAGCTTGCGGCTCAGCACGGGATGTGTCGCGTGCAGCGCTTCGTAGTCCTTCTTGCTGATTTTCGCTTGGGCGAGGAGGCTGGCCAGTTTCTCCATCGGCACTGGCTCGCCTTCGATGCGCGGCACGATCTCGGGATGATTCGAGCCCTCGGTCTCGATCGTGATCACGGCGAAACCCTTCTCGTTCACCTCTTTTTCCAGCTTTTCCAGCAGGCGGTCGCGGCTGCGCCGAATCTCGTCTTCGATCTTGGTTTGGCGCCGTTTGAATCCGTCGCTTTGAATGGTGCTCGGCACTATGTCGATCAGCGTGTACAGGAGCGATTTGAGATCGTCGCGGAACTTGATCGCCTGTCCGCTCGCCAGCATGAAGCACAGCGGCACGTCCTCGGCCGCGAAATTGTGCACGAAGCAGATGTCGACCAGGTCGTCGCGCCGGAGGTCCATGTCCTCCAGCATCCAACGAATGGCGGTGAGCTTCCCCGTACCGGTGAGGCCGGAGATGAAGATGTTGAAGCCGGGACTACGAATCGAAAGCCCGAGGCGGATAGCGTCGAGCGCGCGATCTTGTCCGATGATGTTCGGTTTGAAGTCGAGCGACGCGGTGGTTTCGAAGCCGAGACGCGAAGCGTCGCACTCCCAACGCAGGTCCTTCGGCGCGAGCTCGAGCTTCCGGCGCGGACTGGGTTTGCGGCCCTTCATGGCGGGAGCTTAATCCAAAGCGAACAGCGTCCGCCAGTCCACGTCTTCCTTGAGGGGCTTTTGATCCGGCTTGTACAAGACGAAGCGGTCCATCACCAACACATCCATATTGGTGCGCATGAAACACAGGTACGCTTCGTGCGGGGTACACACGATGGGTTCGCCGCGCACGTTGAAGGACGTGTTGATGATCACCGGGCAGCCGGTTTTTTCGTCGAAGCGCTTGATGAGGTTGTAGTAGCGCGGGTGCGTGTGCGGATCGACCGTCTGAATGCGCGCCGAGTGGTCGACGTGCGTCACCGACGGAATGGTGCGCTTCTCCGGCTTCACGTCCGCCACCAACAGCATGTACGGGCTGGGAACGTCCAGGTCGAACCACTCACTGCACTTTTCTTCCAGCACCGAGGGCGCGAAGGGACGGAAGCTCTCGCGGAACTTGATCTTCAGATTGACCACGCTCTTGTTCTCCGGATTGCGCGCGTCGGCAATGATGGAGCGAGCGCCCAGCGCGCGCGGACCAAACTCCATGCGCCCCTGGAACCACCCGATGGTCTTCTGGTCGATCATGGCGTCCACGGTCGCGTCGAGCATCTGGTCTTCGCTGAGCTCTTTGTAGACGATTTCGTTCGAGTCCAAGTACTGGCGAATCTCGTCGCTGCGGTACTCGGGGCCGAAGTAGGCGTGCGTCATGTGCCATTTGCGCTCGTTGCCGAGCACGGTGTGGTGGATGTAGGTCGCCACACCGACGGCACCGCCCGCGTCGCCCGCGGCCGGCTGAATGAAGACGTCCTTGTACGGCGTCTCTTTCACCACGCGTCCGTTGGCCACGCAGTTGAGTGCCACACCTCCCGCCATGCACAGGTTCTTGCTGCCGGTGATCTCGTAGGCGTGCCGCACCATGCGCAGCACGATCTCTTCGGTCACCTTCTGCACGCTCATGGCGACGTCTTTGTGGAACTGCTCCAGCTTCGATTCCGGCTCGCGGCGCGGCTGGCCGAACAACTTAGCGAAGTGCCCGTTGGTCATCTCCAGGCCGTGATCGTAGGAGAAGTACTTCATGTTCATTTTGAACGACCCGTCCTCGTTGTACGAGATCGTCTCCATGACCTTGTCGACGTACTTCGGCTCGCCGTACGGTGCCAGACCCATCACCTTGTACTCGGCGCTATTGACCTTGAAACCGAGGTAGTAGGTGAACGCGCTATACAGGAGGCCGAGCGAATGCGGGAAGCGGATCTCTTTCAAGATTTGGATGTCGTTGCCTTCACCTTTGCAGATGGTTGACGTCGCCCATTCGCCCACACCGTCCACGGTGACGATGGCCGACTCCTTGTACGGCGATACCAGGAAGGCACTCGCCGCGTGCGAGAGGTGGTGCTCGATCATGAGCACGTCGCCCTTGTAGTCGAGCTCTTTCTTGATGAGCTGCGGGATCCATAGCTTCTTGCGCAGCCACAACGGGGTCGACTTGATGAACGACGGGAAAGAGCGCGGCCACGTCGCCAGATAGGTGGTGAGAATTCGCTCGAACTTGATCAGCGGCTTGTCATAAAAGCCGACGTAGTTGACCTGCTCGATGGTGATGCCGGCTTCCTTGAGGCAGTACTTGATGGCCTGCGTCGGGAAGTCTTGGTCGTGACGGATACGGGTGAAGCGCTCTTCCTGCGCGGCGGCGATGATCTCGCCGTCTTTGAGGAGGCAAGCCGCAGAATCGTGGTAGTAGCACGAGATGCCGAGAATGTACATGCGGGGTCTCCTACTCGAACGCTAGAACTGGCGCCGGCATGCTTCCACCGTGGCGATTACCGGATCGTGCGGATAATAGAACGTCGGCTTCTTCTCCATACGGCGGTCCAGCAGGTCCTTGCGGCCGAGCTTGGTGGTCAGGGCCGCGAAGGCGAGGATCACGAAATAGCTGATCGTGAGCAGAATGCGGGTGTTGATGATGCCCAGGACATGGGCAAACTTTTTCCACCCTCGCCAAAGGAGCGAGAAGAATTTCTTCATGGGAGTCCTGACACCTCTGTATAAGGAGGTCGGCGTCCGGCGGTCTGTAAGGATCGGGACAGAATCCGCGGAGGACTACTCGGACCTGGGCCGCGAGCGGCAATAATGAGATAACGTCGCGGAAAAGAATAACATGGCGGAAGAATGCCGGTCAACGAAGACCGGACGCGCGCGGCTGCACTACTTCGACCAGCGTACGATGCGCACCCCGCTGGCGCTGGCGTACATCTCGTAGAGCTCGGGCCCGGCGGGGGTGTCGGCCAGCTCGTACTTACGCTCCATCACCGGAGACTTGAATGGTTTCCACGCGCGAGTCGGCCGCGGCGCAACGCCGACTTTGTCGCCGGCGCCGTTGTAGACCACCATGGCCCAGTCCGCTCCCCCCGCGCTCTGCATCACCGCGAAGCCCTCGCCGGTTTCCGTCACCGCAGTCACCACACCGGACTCGGGCAGGCGGCGCGCAATCTTCCCTTCACCGTCGAGCAAGAGAATCGCACCCACGTTGTCGTCGGTGCGCACCATGCGGCTACCGCCCCAGCCGTAACGTGGTTTCTTCCCAATGCCCGTCCCCGTGACCTCGAAGCTCATCTGGCGAATGGTGTCGAACAGCCACACCGTGGCCCCGTTGGGCTGCAAACACAACGCATCCGCACCGCGCGCCGGCTGCTTCCCCGGCGGCACGATGGATGACGTATCGATGTTGCGCACACTGGTGCATTGGCCGGTCTTGATATCGAAAATGGCGAGACGCATCGACGCCGGGATCTCTTTCGCGTTGCCGGGCTGATCGTCGACCAGGACATAGAGCAGCTCGGGGCCGAGCGCGATGTCGCGCGCGCGCACCGTGTCGGCGCTGGCACCTTTGAGGACGAGCGGGATGGTTCGTTGGAAGACGCCAGCCGCGTTGTACAGCTTGACGTCTTTCTTGATGCGGTCGTGCACCGCGATGTGACTCTTGTCGGCGGCAAAGCAGTTCACGAGCCGCGTGGTCTTCTTGCTCGCCTCGATGCCGGCGTAGCCGAACTGATCGGGGCCGGTCCCGAAGCCGGCGCTCACGATGGGTTTTTCAGTCCAGTTGGCGGCAAGGGCTGCGCCGCTCGCGATCAGCAGGGCAAACAGAATGACGAAGACGCGAATCATGAAGCCTCCGCGAAAGAAGGAGTCAGGACGAATAGTAGGGGATTCGACGCCGCTATGCCAACGTTCGACTTTTCCGCCCGCGAACAGCGAGCGCTACGCGATCCCGTGGCGCTTGCGATACGCGGCGATCCCGGAGTAGCCCACCAGCTTTTGCAGCTCCTCGTCCCACAGGCGGAACGAGAGCGACTTCAGGCTCGAACGCAACGTAATGAGACGCACGTCCTGGAATATCGAGTTTTCCCGGTAGCACTTCTCGAGATAGTAATTCGGGATCTTCGGGCTCAAGTGGTGAATGTGGTGGTAGCCGATGCTGCCCGTGATCCATTGCAGCACCCGCGGCAGCTTGTAGAACGAGCTGCCTTCCACGGCACCGGTGGCGAAGTCCCACTCGTCGTGACGCGCCCATTGCACGCCCTCGAACTGGTGTTGGACGTAGAACAGCCACACGCCAATCATTCCGGCCAGGGCCATGATCGGCAATTGAATGAGAAGATAGGCCTTCCAGCCGATGGTTAGGCACATGACGAGCGCCATCGCAAAGATCAGGACGTTGGTCTGGTGGATGCTAAAGTGCTCGCGCTTCGACATGGGCCGCCGCGCCCAGCGCTGCAGCACCAAGAACTGGAGCAAGGGGCCGATGGTCAGCATGACCCACGGGCTGCGGTGCAGCCGATAGCGAAAACGTCGCGCGCGCGGCGCTTGCATATACTCCTCGATGGTCATCGTCCAGATGTCCCCGATGCCGCGATGGTCCAAGTCACCGCCGGAGGCGTGATGAACCGCATGCTCGTGGCGCCACTGATCGTAGGGGGTGAACACGAGCAGGGACGTCAGAGTGCCGGTGATGGTATTCGCCTTGCGCGAGCGAAAGAAGGCACCGTGACCGCAGTCGTGGGCGATGATGAAAGAGCGAATCAAAAAGCCAGAAGCGATCGGGATCAGTACGAGGGTCAGCCAGTACGAGACTTCCAACGATCGAATCATCAGGTACCAGATCACAAAGTACGGCACCAGCGTGTTCACGAGCTGCCAGACACTGCGCCCGTGATGGGGCCGCCGGTACTTCGCCACGGCGTCTAGCCAGGCCCGCCCCTTCTGGTCGTTTTTCTTATTCATGGTCGCTTTCATCGATCCTCGTCTCTGTTATTCAGAAAAAAAAAGACCCCGCACGAGCAGGGTCCCATCATCTATTTCGAAGGTGCCGAGCCACCGCAGGTCGCGCTGAGCGGTGATGCCTTCTCAATATAGCCCACAGCCGAAGGCGTGCATAGCTGGGAATCTCACCGAGACACGCCATAAAATGAGCCGATTCTGGGCAGCTTGCGGGCTCAACCCATGGCGCGGTCCTTGCAGCCTCCCTGCGAATTCTATCGCCGGGAGGCTGTCATGCTGCGCAGATGTTTCATAACTCTTGCTCTCGCTCTGGGTTTGCTGACTCTGGCGTGCGCCAAGCGGGCCACGGTGCAAGTACCCCCGCGCGTCGATTTGCATGCGCTCGGAACCATTGGAATCGTGGAGTTTCAATCCGGTACTAAGGGCAATCTTCCGGCCTTTGCGACCCAACGATTCATCGAAGCGCTACAGGAGTCGCAACCGGGCGTGCGCGTGCTGGAGCTGGGGCACGTCGACGACCTCTCAAAGGATAACGGCTCAGTCGACCACGCCACCATCAAGGCGCTGGGTGAGAAGTACGACCTCGATGCGGTGATCGTGGGCGACTTGGCGGTCAAAGAAGTCCGTCCCAACGTCGACGTGGTCAGCATGATCAAGTCGATGAGTGTGAGCGCCGACGTGGACGCGGCCCTGACCGCGCGCTTGCTCGAAACCGACCGCGGTGCGACGGTGTGGACGCGCGGATCGCGCTGTACGCGCACGGTGGCGCAAGTCGGCATGGGCGGCGGCAAGGTGGTGTTCGACGCGCGCGACCCCGACAGCGCCTACGGCGAATTGGTCAACGCGCTCGTCAACGAGATCACCGACGACTTCCGCGTTTCCTACGTGAAGCAGTAGCTAAGTCGTCGCCACCGAGCCGGAAGTACCCAACCCGCGGCGCTCCTCGCGCACGCGGATTAGCGCCGAGGCAATCAAGAAGAGGGCGAGGAGGGTCAGCGCCAAGGCGGCCATGGCATTGATAAAGGCGATGTCGATGCCGTTGGCCGCGCGCAGGTTGGCGACCATGAGCTTGGCCAGCGACCACAGCGTGATGGTCAGCACGAAGAGCATCGGCAAGAGTGTAAAGGCGATGCGCTGCCGCGCCTGATACAGCCACACGGTGATGACGAGCAGCGAGAGTGCCGCCAGCAGCTGGTTGGAGGCACCAAACAACGTCCAAAACTTCAACCACGTCCCCTTTTCCCCGAAGGCCAGGAAGTAGCACGGAATCGCAACGGTCGCGAAGGTGGCGACGAATGCCCCGACGCGTCCGCGCCACCCAAACAGCTCTTGCAGCAAGTAGCGGCCGAGGCGCATCGACACGTCCAGCGTGTCGAACACGAAGGTCGAAAACGCCATGGCCCCGAACGTCACCGCGAACGCGAGCTTGTCTTGGCCGATCACCAACGTGAGAAACTGGCCGATGCCGTTGCCGTAGATGGTCCCGGGTGCGAGTCCTTTCGTCGAATCCGGTGCGGCAATCATGATGGTGGTGAGCGCGATCAGCGCCACGAATCCTTCCGCCAGCATGGCGCCATAACCGATGGGGCGCATGTGCGACTCTTTTTCGATTTGTTTGCACGTCGTTCCCGAGCAGACCAATCCGTGGAAGCCCGAGCACGCGCCGCACGCAATGGTAACGAACAGGAACGGGAACAGCGTTCCCGTCATGCCGCCCACGTCCCAGCCCTTGAACGCCGGCTGCTGCACGTCGTAGCCGCCGAACAGCAAGCCGATCACGCCCACGATGAGCGCGCTATAAAGGACGAAGCCTCCCAAATACCCGCGCGGCTGCAACAGCGCCCACACCGGTACCACACTCGCAACCGCACAATACGCGAGAATGAGAACCCCCCACGTCTTGTGGTCGAGCACGAGTGCGTGCGAGACCTGCGTGCCCAACCACGCCACCGCGAAGGTGGCGGGGACGAAGATCACCGTCGCGAGCCACAACGGCGGCTTCAAGAAGCGCTGTACCACTC
>JAICFA010000099.1 GCA_025923935.1 Candidatus Krumholzibacteriia bacterium | reverse complement strand
GTTCGGCATCAGCCAGATCAAGCTCGACTACATCGACGTGTCTCCGCTTTTGGTGGGACGATATTCGCTCGGTGGCCGCTACGCGCTGCGCGCATTCCTGGGCCCCACGCTGGGCTTTTGGGTCAGCGCGGAGGCCGAGGACGTGATTCTTGCCGGCGGCCAGGAGTACCGCATCGACGTCGACCTGGGCGAGATCGTGGAGCACTTCGAGTTTGGCGGCACCATTGGGGTCGAGTTCAACGCGCAGCTTGGCCCATACGTAGCCTTGCTCGAGGCGCGCTACTCGCGCGGCGGGCGCGTGTTCGAAGAATACACGTTGATGGGCGCCGACCTCGAGCTCGACGTGTCGAATAAGACGGTAGGCGTGCTGGCGGGCTTGATGATTCCGTTCTGATCTACCGCAGCAGTACCACGCGCCGGGTGATCTTCTCCCCCGCGCTCTTCAAGACGACAAAGTAAACTCCACTCGGCGCTTCAGCGCCGTTCGCGTCTCTGCCGTTCCAAGATACCTGCTGATCGCCGGCTGAAAGCTGCCGGTCAACGAGCGTGGTCACCAACCGGCCGCGGACATCGTAGACGTTGACACTCGCCCCGCCATCTCGATCCACACTGAAGCGCGCGACGGTTTGGAATCTAAACGGCGACGGTCCCACCACGAGCGTCATCGCCGCGGGCCGGGGCGGTTTGACGCCGGTCTGGGCGTCCACGTTGACTTTGTAGGTCGCCACCGGTGCCGTGCGCGGGCGCGTCTGTATCCGCCCGGTATCGTCGCGAGCAGAAATGTAGTACTCGATCTGCGCGCCCGGCGCTTGCGCTGCGATTTGCGCGCGGTACCAATCGGGTTCCCCGGCCAGCTGTAACGATACCGGCGTGAACGACGGCGCGCCCACTTGTCGCCAATACAACTTGCACTGCGCCATGTCGAGGCCCGCTTCGCTGCGATCGTCGAGGTAGACGTTCACTTCCATCGGCACCCCCGCGGGCGAGCCTTGCAGCGGGTTGTGGTCGACGCGCAGCATGTAGCGGTCGTGGATCTGCATGACGCGGCAGTGGAGCGCGTCGTCGGTGAGCCAGCCGCCCGTGAACGACAGGACTTCGTAGCCCGGGAGTGCGGCCTGATAGGTCTGAATCGCCGTCGCGTCGCCCGCGATCCCGAACGCCGGCACCAACACTTTCTTGTTCAAAATGAGCGAATTGGTAAACGCCGCCACGTTGCCCGACTGAATCGGCGGGCAGGTGATGCGCAGAACTTTGAAAAGGCGCCCGTACTTGTTCGGCAAGGACGCGATAGTGGCGGCGGCATTTTCAATGCGATTGTAGTCGGTGTGGTTGGACGCGACTTTCTTGACCAACACCGTTTCTTCGTCGAGGAATTTGGCCCAGCAGTCGATATGATGGATACCGTCGAGCTGGATGTCGGGCAGTACGTTGTAGGTGTCCACACCGTAGTAGTCGTAGAAAAAGTCGGCGATCTCCTGGTGCGTCATCTCCCAATTTTCATTCCATACCAAGTCCGAAGAGAACGACGAGCCGTGCCCCTCGGTCATGTAGTTGCCGCCCGCGTGCCACAGGGCGTGGGTCACGACCGGAATATTCCAGAGCTCTCCCAGCGCGATCGGGATGACGTTATCGTCGGGGCGCGCGGTGCGGTTGTAGAAGTGGTCGAGGATCACTTGGTCGCCGTTGCCGTCGAACACGAACCACGGGCCGTAATCGCGCGTCCAAATAGAGTTGCTGGGCTCGATCACCCACTGGACTTTGTTGAGTGGAATGTTGTTGTCCTGGAAGTTCTGAATGGCCGTGTTCTTGTTGGCACTCGAGACGACGCAATGGATGATCACGTCTTCCGCCATCTCGCGAATGAGCCCGTAACCGATCCCGAGCGGATAGCGGATTAGTACCCCGGTGCACGGCTCGTACTCGGCGATGTTGCGAATAGGTGCGACCGGCGGTGGATCGTCGACGGTAACGATGGGCACGAGCATTTGCGCGATGCGCTTCTCCGCCGGCGTCTCGTAGATCGGCAGGAGCTCTTCGTCGCCGTCGGTGGACTTCTCCGCGTGGGCCGTCGCCGCGAAAACGGCGACTGTCAGGTAGGCAATGAAACGAAGCGCGCGCATAGACGAAAAATTCTACTATAAATGAGCGCGGTGGGCGTGTAAAAAAGTCGCTAACCGTCGTGAGGAAGGCCTCTTGCACCCCGTTTCGCCATCATACGGCATCCTCAGCCAGAAACAATCACTCCGCCGCCTTGCCCTCCGCGCGCTGCTGCCACGCTCCCGCGTTCGGCGTTCCATTATAGTGCGACGCAATCAGTGCCGCGATCTCGCGGCTGCGGGGTGCGTCCGGCGATGTCGTTTCGGTATAAATCGCCCAGCCCTCTTCGAGCTCGGTCGACGCTTCATGGCGCCGATTCTGCGCGAGCAATACTTCGCCCAGCGTCGCGCGCGCGTCGCCCACGCGCCACAAGCGCGGATTGACGTTGGTAAACACCGCGATCGCCTGGCGCAACAAGGGCTCCGCCTGGGCCGCGTGGCCCGTGTGCAATAGTGCCTCGGCCAAGCGCACGCGCGCGGTTGCGGTGCGCGTGTGATCCGGCCCGAACACCTCCGCGCACATCGTCACGGCACTATCTGCGAATACCCGCGCCTCTTCCGATCGTCCCGCGCAGTCCAGCGCGCGCGCGTAGTTGCCGAGAGCCACCGCGACGTCGGAGCTCGGCTCTCCGACGAGCTTGTGGCGCAGCGCCAGTGACTCTTGGTGGAGCGGAATCGCGTCCGCGCACTTGCGCTGGTCGACCAGAATGGTGGCAAGGTTGTTGATGCTGATCGGCATCGACTCGTGTTCGCTGCCGAGCACACGCCGGTCGATCGCCAACGACTGGCGCAATAGGGTTTCCGCGCGCGCCAGGTCGCCGGTGTCGGCGTACATGTTGCCCAAGTTGGCCAGGTGCGCGCTGTACTCCTCGTCCTCTTTTCCCAATACTTTCGCGGAAAGTGCGACCAGCTGCTCCTGCGTAGCAATAGCCGCTTTCAGGTTTCCGGACATCCCTTGGCACTGTCCCAGCTTGTTCAGCGTCACCAGCGTGCTGCGGTCGTTTTCGCCCTTGGCGGCGCGCCTGAGCGCCAGCGCCTCTTCGAACAGCGGAACGGCGCGTTCGAAGTTGTCCATGGTGCGGTACGTTTCACCGAGGGCGTGCAGGATGTCGGCGCGTACCAACGGATCGTTGCTGAACGTCGTGTCGCGCTCCATCTGCGCGGTGGTTGAGTCCACCATTTGCAGCACGGTCACGTCGTAGCCCATCTTCTCGGGCCGCGCCTGCGCCAGCATCCTGGTGAGGAAGTCTTTGATCTGGTTGGCGCGCATCGCCTCGATTTCCGCGATTTTTTGTGCGCGCTTCGCGCGAATGAAGCCGGTGGTAGCGAGGGTGATGCCTCCCACCATGGCCGCGACGACCAGCGTCGCCGCCACGACCGCAGTGCGGTGGCGCCGTACGAAGCGCGCCGCACGATAACGCCGGCTGGGCGGCCCCGCTTCCACCGGCTCACTGCGCCGTAGACGTTCCAAGTCCGCGGCGAAGTCACTCGCGGATTGGTAGCGCCGCGCGGGATCCTTCTCCATCGCCTTCATGACGATCCAACCCAGGTCGCCGTCGAGCCGCTTGGCCAGCGCGCGTGCATCGCACCCGCGCGAAGCGGCAATTGCTTCGCGCGACGCCGTGCTGGTGAAACGGCGCGCCGGCTTGGGAGGATCGGTATCCGAGATGATGCGCTGTGCTTCCACCGCACCCGCACCGCGCAGCGCGGCCGAGTCGAACGGCAACGAGCCGGTTACCAGCTCGTACAGAATCACGCCGAGCGAATACACGTCCGAGCGCGTATCGACGACGCGCGCCGAGGCTTGCTCCGGACTCATGTATTCCAGCGTTCCGATCACCGACCCGAACGCGGTGTGCATCGTCTCCGCGCTCCCCGCTTCGATCGCCTTGGCGATGCCGAAGTCGATGATGCGCGGCTCGGCGATGCCGTCTACGTAAGAGACGAGAATATTGAAGGGCTTTAGGTCGCGGTGAATAATCCCTTTGATATGGGCGTGCTGGGCGGCGCGGCACACTTTCCCGAACAGCACCACGCGTTCGTCCAAATCAAATCGCTGCGCGTCGCAGAAGCTCGTGATCGGATCGCCGCGCACCAGCTCCATCGCGAAGTACGCCGCACCGTCGTCGGTAGCACCCGCGTCGTAGATGCGCGCGATGTTGGGGTGATCCATTACCGCGAGCGTCTGGCGTTCGGCCTCGAAGCGGGCGCGCGCACTCTCGCCGCGCAGTCCGCTGCGCGCCACCTTCAACGCGACTTCGCGGCGAATCGGAGACGTTTGCTCGGCGTGGTAGACGACACCCATGCCGCCTTCGCCCAACAATCCGAGAATGTGGTAGGGGCCGATTTGTAGGGGGAGCTGCTGCAAGCCCGTGGCCGCGCGCTCCACGCGCGCGCCGAGCTTGGCGGTAACGGCTTCGAAGGAGGTGGCGTTGGCTTCGTCCAGGAGCGAGCGCGCTTCGCGCAACATTTCCCCGTCGTCCGCACAGCTGCGGACGAGATACGCATCGCGCTCACCAGCCGGGAGCGAAATGGCCTCGCCGAGTATGTCGACGAGACGGCGGAAACGGGGACTTTCCACGGTGCTGATCAGTATACGCCCGCTGGCGCCGCCTCATGCAAGTACTAGCTTGTGCAAGCCGAACACCACAAGCAAGTGCTCCCCCTCGCTCGTGAGCGAGAGGGAGCACGTCACGCGCGAACCCGCAGCCGCGCGCTACTCGTAGTCGAACGCGGTGCTCGAGATCCACTCGTACTCGCCCTGGATCAACGCATTGCCCGGGTCCGAGAAGGTGAAGTTCGCGTCCGTGTACGGGTCGCCGTTCGCGTCGCAGATGGTATAGCGCTCGACGGACGCCCACACCGAGTAGATGACCGTCTTGCCCTCCATGCCCGTCATCTCTTTGGTAACGGTGGTTTCCGTCTCTTCCGAGATCGTGATCTGCGATCCGAACGCTTCCGACAACGATCCGCCCAGCTTGGCGCCGATGTACGGAATGGGCACTTCGGCGTTCAGCGTTCGCGTGAAGGTGTACGAGTCCTGGGTCGACGTTCCCTGCGTGCGCGCATATGACACCGAGAACGACGCGCCCGGATCGACGCGAATGCTCTTCAGGTTGTTGCCGTCGCCTCCCATCGGCAGGCGCCTCCAGAAACGCTCGCGCTTGAGGTAGACCGGCTTGTCGATCTGCTCGCAGCTCATGGCGGCGACATAGTAGACACGACGCCGCTCCCACTCGCCCACGCCCGGATCGACATCGAGTATCCAGTGGCCGCCGAACAACGCACCGTTGAAACGACGCTCCGCATATCCGCCCTGGAATTGGAAAAGCACATAGTCGCGATCCGGATTGATCGGTGTCGCCAGCTTGACGCCTTGCTCAATGAACATCACACGGCGCGGGAACGGATCACCCCACGACTCTCCGTACGGTGTCGGGTTACGCAGATCCACCACGCCGCCTTCGAACGTCATGTCCGAGCTGTGCGCGGTGCCATTCCAATAGTCGCCCGGCGCGTCGCCGTCCCAGCCGCCGATGACTTTGTCGTACTGCGTCTGAATGTCGACGTTCCACGTGAAGGTTCCCTCCGACCAATACGGCGCAAAGTCGATCGCCTTGCCCGCGATGGCCGTCATCGCGACGTAGATCTCCGACTCGTCGGCGATCACTTCATCCGGCGACGTCGGACGCGGAATGGGCGGATAGGTGGTCGGGAATTCTTCCGGCGGCGGATTGCCGCTCGGGTCGGGCCCGGTCGGGTCATCCGAGCAAGACGTCGCCAGAACGAGTGCCGTGAGCATTAGGACGGAATGGATGGTGCGGGTTTTCATGACCGTTCTCCTTGGGTTCGATTGCGGGCTCTCCTGCCCTCACACACCCATGCGCGAACGGGTCGTAAACCGTGCACACGCCCGTAATATGCTATGCCGCAATAGCTTATGCTCGTTGCCGGCACCCCGCCGCGATGACCTATCCTCACGCCGTGGACGACCTGCGCGCTCGCGTCACCCAGATCCTTCAGAATCTCAACGCCGCCGACTCGCGTGTGCGCGACGAGCTCGTAGCCGTCGTGTACGACGAGCTGCGGGTGCTCGCGCGAGCGCAGCTCCGTCGCGAACGTGCTGGGCACACGTTGCAACCCACCGCACTCGTCAACGAGGCGTACGTGCGCTTGTTCGATGCGAGCGTGAACAGTTGGGAGAGTCGCGCGCATTTCTTCGGTGTCGCCGCGCGCGCGATGCGACAGGTGCTCGTCGATTACGCGCGCAAGCGCGACGCCGCCAAACGCGGCGGCGAATTAGAGCGCGTAACACTCGTGACCGACATCGCCGAAGCCGGCGACAACGCCACCGACGTCATCGAGCTGCATATGGCGCTGGAGAAATTGTCCGCGCAGGACGAGGCGCTGGCGCGCCTGGTGGAGCTGCGCTTCTTTGGCGGTCTCACGCTGGATGAGGCCGCGGAAATGCTGGGTGTGTCACGCCGCAAAGCCGCGCAAGACTGGGGCGTCGCGCGACTGTGGTTGATGCGCGAGCTGTCGTGAACCCGCGACGTATACCGGCCGCCTACTGCTTCGCCGTCTCCGGCTTCTGGTCGAGAATCACCAAATCCACTCGGCGATTCTTCTGCCGACCCTCTTCCGTGTCGTTGTCCGCGACCGGGCGGGACTCACCATAGCCTTCGTGGTTCAAGCGCGCTTGCGCCACATCGCCCTGGGCAATCATGAATTCGTACACCGCCTGGGCGCGGCGCTGCGATAGGCCCAAGTTGTACTCGTCCGTCCCCACCGCGTCCGTGTGCCCTTCGATCTGCACCTTCATCTCCGGATACTGATTCAGGATCGTCGCGATCTTGACCAGGTTGAGCTCCACGTCGCGTCGCAGCGTCGCCTTGTCGAAGTCGAACAGAATGTCGGCCAAGCTCACGATGGTCCCGCGCGCGTCGCGACGCACCGACGCGAACTTCCCTTCCATCTGCTGCAGCGACTTGTACAGCTCGTCCTGCCGATCCTTCGCTTCCTTGCGCGCCTGGTCCAGCTCCGAGCGCAAGTTCGCCTTCAGGCCCCGCTCCAGCTCGATCGTCGCCTGCAACGCCTCCGCGCGCGCGTCCCCGTAACGCGCCATCTGATCCGTCGCCTCCGCGCACACATGCTCATTCGCCGCTTCGCGCACCCGCGCTTCCAGCGACTGCACCGCACGCCCCGCCAGATAGCGGCTCTGATCCACCGCCGCCGCTTCCACCTTCTCTACCTGCGTCGCCGCCACTGCTTTCTTGTACGCCGACTCGATATCCCCAACCGCGACCTTGCGCTCGTTCGCCGCGACGCGCCACGCCTGCCACTGCGCGTCGATGTCACTCATCGCCGCCGGCGGAAACGTCTCCGGCTGCAGCGTCGATGCGGGCAACGGTGTGCCCGTCTCCGCCGTCGGCTCTTCCGTCTCGAGCTCCGCCTCCTGCCCCACGAACTCTTCGGTTTGTTGCAGCAGGTAGACCGCTTCGCTGTACTTCGTGCGCGCTTGCTCGACTTCCAGGCGGCACTTGTCGGCGCGCTTCGCCGCCGCCATTGCTTCCTCGACGTCCAATGCCAGGCGCGCGTCCGACATCGCCTGCTCGATCACCGGGATCGCCTCTTTTTTCTTCCCCGCGTCCACCAACGCGCCCGCCTCCGCCCGCTTCGCATCCGCGGACTCCAACATCTTCTGCGCGTGCTCGTCCGTTACCACCGCGCGCACATCCTTCGCGGTGTCGTCGAACTCTTGCAACATCGGCTGCACGTCGATACTCGACGCACATCCCGTGAGTAAAATGGAGAGGATGGCTAGGTAGCGCGCGCTCATGGGAGGTCTCCTTGGGTTGAACCGTCGAAGCTGGGCCGTCACCGACCACGGTAAAGGAGGAGCGAAGATTCAGTCCAGAATTGGTTTGTCCGATACGGACGCGGACGAGCGGGGTCGTGGGGCGGACAGCGAGGGACGGGGGCGATGGCGGCGGTTATTCGACCATGCGGACCTTGGCGCCGGGCTGGATCACGGTGGCCCCGCCGTTTTTCTTGATGTCGCCGATCACCATGCCGCGCACCTCGACCTCGCCGCCGTTGTTGACAACATCTCCGGTGCAAAGACCGTAAACGCGAGCACATCCACCGGGCTTCACGTCGACATTTCCGGCGCACATTCCGTACAGATGGAGCGCTCCACCGTCGTGGACGGTGATGTCTCCGGCGCAGAGACCGTACAACGCAAAATGGTCGCTGACATCCAAGTCACCCTCGAGCTGACCGTACTCCGTGCGCATCTCGCCCTCGCTTGATCCTACGTGATCGATCCGTCGTGGCCGCTATAGTAGACGATCGACCGGGGCCCGACAATGCGATATGGACGCTCTCCCCTCGGCCGGGAGCGCCCGGTCTTGGGGGCAATAATTGGCTTCAATTCGGGCAGAACTGCTGGTACTGTAGCCGCTCGATTGACTGGCACCTCTCCCCTTCAATAAAGGAGCACGCATGGCGAGACGACCAAACTACGGCTTCGAGAAACATCAAAAGGAAGCGAAACGGAAGAAGAAGCAGGCGGAAAAGCTGGAGAAGAAGCGACTGGCGAAGGAAGCCGCCAAGGCCGAAGGCGCACCGGTCGAAGAGGTCGCGACCACCACGGACGCCATCGAGCTCCCGGCCGACGAACCGTCTCCACCAAAAGAATAGGTCACCTCATCCTTTTCACAACGTCTACGCGGGCCGTCGCCATCGGGCCTACAGGCGCGGCGTGAATGAGGACGACTTTCTTGGTGTCGAACGTGTAAACCGGGAGCGCCCTCCTTAATAGCTCGGAAATCGGCCGACGAGTGCTCACCTCCCCAATCTCTCCCCAAAGCACCTTTTGTTGCCGTAATACACGTGTGATACAATCCATCTCTTGGGCAAGGGCTTTTACCCGCTTTGAACCTCAAATACCGAAAGGGAACGAGAGATGAGCTTACAACGGGTAGGAGTTACCGCAGTACTCGTCCTCAGCGCGGCAGCGGCCATGGTGGCGTTGTCGCCCAATCCCAGCACAGAATCCAATGCCGCCATTACCGCCGATAACCCTTCGGGGCAAGCGGGCATGATGGCGTACATCGATCCGGAAACGGGCGAGCTCACGACGGGACCGCGTCCGGCGGGTGTCGCGATCGAGCTCGACCCGGACATGCAGAACGCGCTGCGCCGCGACGACCAGGGACTCGAAGTCGTGAAGCACGCGGACGGCATGTGGTCGATGGATCTGCAGGGACGCTACCAGCATGTCTCCATGGTTCGCATCGACGAGAACGGTGCGTTGACGGTGTGCACGGATAACGCAAATACGGTCGAGCACAACCTGAACAACCAGCCGGTGTCCACGCCGAACGCGCCGGAGGTGAAGTAATGCGACGCATCCTGCTACTAACCGCATTGCTGGCATTCTTCGGCATCACCGCTGCCAACGCGGTGACGATCACGATCCTCAATAACGACGGCGTGGGTGAAGGCTTCAACGATCCGACGGTGGTCGCACCGGTCGGCGGCAACCCGGGAACGACGATCGGGCAGCAGCGCCTGAACGTGTTCCAGGAAGCGGCCAACATTTGGGGCGGCCTGCTCCCCGGCGCGGTGACGATCGTCATTCGCGCGCAGTTCAACCCGCAAACGTGCAACGCGACCCAAGCGGTGCTGGGCTCGGCGGGTCCGCAGAGTGTGTTTGCGAACTTCACGGGCGCACCGGTCTTGAACACGTGGTATCACGTCGCACTCGCGAACCAATTGTCGGGTGTCGACAATAACGGCGGCACGTACGAGATCAACGCGACGTTCAACAGCAACCTGAACGGCAACGT